>NZ_JACJFA010000006.1:26605-233040 GCF_014164345.1 Pseudoalteromonas sp. SG43-5 | reverse complement strand
AGGATGGCTTGTAACTTAAGCCATCCTTGCCATAACACTTTCACAGATGCACGCCCTGTGCGCTTGGTATCTTTCCAGCCTCCTAACTTTGCCAGTTCCTGATACGCCCATGACATATTTGGAGCAGTTTCAGGCAATGGTGTTTTTATTCTCTTTAACCACAATAACTTCCATGCTTTGGGAGATAACAGTTGTTCACAACTTGGAGAATCAGGCTGCTCATTGGTGAACTTTAGTTGCAATATTCGCGTCGCAATAAAGCCATTAATCGTCACCAATCTTTCCATGTTATCTTGGCTTTGAAGGCGTAAACTTTCGATATCCGTGCCATCACTTTTCCAGACTTTATGGTATTCCTCTACAAGCCAACGGTGCTCATAGTAGGTGATGATAGCTAAGGCGTCTTCTTTGCTGGTGACTGGTTCACTGGTTAATAGGTGCCAGCTTAAGCCGTTCTCAGCGTTTCCTCTCTCTGCACTGCCGACATAGTAAACTGGGAGGGAGCGTCCTTTCTTATTGTAAGGCGCTTTGAGTGTCACTGGCGCATAGGTGATATCCAGTGTTGCGCTTCGGGCTTTTCTTCCTCCTTTTTGTGCAATGTGGATGTGTTTGGTGCCTGCACTCATCAGCTCGCTTGCAAACGCATAGAGCTTATCCTCACCTTCTTCAATATGACGACTTTGCATCGAGCGTACGACGAATCGTTGCTGCTCGGTCAGTTTATACTGCAAGTATTCGTAGATGTCCGCTTCGCGGTCACACACCGATATCACGTTCGCCATTTGTCCTTGCAGCCGCTCTGCCATCGCTCGTGACGCTGACTCCCACTTGTAACTTTCTTTTTCTTCGTAAGAAGTCGTCGCGTGTTTTTCTCTTTTTCCAATCGTGTTGATATCACGACTCCAGCGAGACTGTTCAATTAATCCCACAACTTGCTTTGTGTCTGGCGCAAACAGTAATACGCTATGAGCTAACAAGCCTCGTTGTTTTGCTCCTCGTCCGACATGACCCAAATCATCTCGAATGGAGGAATGTTTATAAATTAGTGTGGTCGTGTCTTCTAATGCGAGCAACAAGTTATGACTTTTTGCTTGTTCAACCGTGGCTTTAAAGCCTGACTCTGCTATAGCCGTTGCGTCAATATTCTCGTTGCGAATAAAGCGGTAGGCACCTTCCATATCGGCGGGGGATTGAGTGATGTTTACAAGTGGTTTTCCTGGTTCATTTGCAAGCGTTGATGCTAACTTTACCAGACGCGCTGTTCTTCTTGGATCACCTAAGTCCGATTTACCGAATTGTTGTTTTGCCCAATGAGTATGTTCGTTAATCATAATGTGCCCTCAAACAAGATTTGAAGATCTGATCATGACATTGAGATTTAGTTCAAAAAAATCCCCGCTAATTTCTTAGCAGGGATTTGTGTATAAGAGACAGCTAAAATAGCGGCTTTTTTATGTTTGTTAAACTTTAAAAGTTAGTAATAAATCGTTCACTCTACGTGAGCCTTCAACAAGCTCAGCTGCACCTTTTGCCACATTAAAGCTTAAACTTAAGTTGTTATCTCCAAAGTCTTTAATTTGCGAAACATTATTACTAATCTCGTTACTAACCATTTGTTGCTCTTCTGCAGCGGATGATATTTGTATTGCCAAGTGAGATATTTCACTGATTTGGATAAAAATTCCCTCAAGTTCAACTTGAGTTTTATCGGTTGTCAAAACACAGTTATCGGCTTGTGCTTTAGTGCTTTGCATTACTTTGGACCAGCTAAATAAAGTATCTTGTATTTCTTTAATAGAACTGTGGATTTGTGTTGTAGCATTTTGAGTACGTGACGAAAGGGTCCTTACCTCATCGGCGACTACTGCAAAGCCTCGACCATGTTCTCCCGCTCTAGCTGCTTCAATCGCTGCATTAAGAGCAAGTAAGTTAGTTTGATCGGCAATTCCCTCTATTTCACTCATTACCTTACCAATTTTATCTGCTTCAGAGGCTAAGCTGGTGGCTGTATTTGCTGCTTGTTCTACTTGAGAAGCTAAGTCAGATACCATTTTACTATTATCAGCAATGTGGTCTTTTATCTCTGAGCAACTTTGATGGGTGTTATTCACTTTATCCGCTGTTTGAGCGGTATTTACTGATATTTCACCAATGGTAGAACTCATTTGAGTCATCGCTGATGCAATTTGTTCTAAACGCTCACCTTGTGAAGAAATCCCTTTTTCGGTGAGTGTTGATTGTTTGTCTAAATCAGTTGCGATGCCATTAAAGCTTAATGTTGAGTCTTTCATACGGCCAAGGACGGTGCGCAATTTTGCACTTAGCATTTGCTCTCTATAATCACTTACACTGTGCGGTGTATGGCCGCTGTAAATATAACGAGAGATTGAATCGGCTTTTGCTTTTTGTTCGCGTAATATTTTAGGGGTAACAATGAGTTCGTCATAATTTAGCACAATAACTAAAGCACAAATAAATAGGCTAATTGCAGCAATGGTTATTGATGCCGCAACAGCAATAAAAATCAGCCAAAATAATAGGCTTATAAAAGTAAGGCTTTGTTTTATTGTGGTGTGTTCTCGTAGTTTAAATAATGACTTGTTGGTATTTATTTTGTTGTAAAGTGTTTGTGCACGTTGCTTAAGTTGAGAGTTTGCTTTGGTTCTTACAGATTGATAACCAACAAGTCGGCCATGTTCAAAAATGGGGTTACAAAGGCATCTACCCAGTAATAGCGGCCATCTTTACAGCGGTTTTTAACCATACCGCGCCACGAGTGTTCTTGTTTTAATGTTGCCCACATTTCTTTAAAGGCTGCTTTTGGCATATCAGGGTGGCGAACAATATTATGATGCTGACCGATAAGCTCTTGTGCGCTATATCCTGCTACAGCACAAAACGCTTGATTGACGTATGTTATTACACCTTTAAGATCAGTAGTGGAAACCAGCTCTTGTGATTCATCAAAGTATACTTCTTCATTTTTTAAGCTTTTATCATTGTGCATTGTATTTATTATCATCCTTTATTGTTGCAGTCATTATATTGCTTACACTCTACAAAGCAAAAAATAGCGTCCTTCCTTCTATGCTCATAAGACAAATAATTGTATTTATTGATCTAGATCAAGTTTAAATACCGGACAGCTAAATTGAACTGATTTTGCATAAGTTCCGGTCTATTACTTTAAGATGATATTTTACTTATTTGATTTATAGTTAAATACGTATTTAAAGCATTTGTATAATGCACATAGCAATGGCAATATTACGACTTAATATAATGATGTTGGTCATATTAAGCGCATGTATAAAGTGGGGAAATAATTATTAAATTTGAAAGTTATATAGTTCTTAGCAATTTATACCAGTTGCATTAAATAAGTGATTTATTATAGCGCTAAGAAAATAGCACAATAGCACGTCGAAAATTATGAAATATAGTTGTTCTATATGAATAATTTTTAACGCAGTCAGTGCGCTATTTAATGCGATACAATGATCATATTTTCAATAAAAATTGGTATTAATCTTGAGTCTAAGTAATTAGTCCCCATAACCTTATGATTAAGCCACGTGGCCCGAGGAAAGATTTTTTGACAACACATGATTTAGCTAACGCACTTGAAGCGTTATCAGTAAATGAGCACCAACATGCAGTTAAAGGCATTAAACGTGGCATAGAGCGAGAGTCGCTGAGAATACAAGAGAATGGTGCTATATCACCTAAAGGCCACCCAGAAGGGGTGGGCAGTGCATTAACTAATGGCCATATCACAACTGATTTTTCTGAATCTTTACTTGAATTTATTACTCCAGTTAGTGAGTCGTCAACGCAAACTCTTAAGCAATTAAAAGATCTTCAAAAGTTCACTCTAGAAAAGATGGACGATGAACTGCTTTGGCCTATTAGTATGCCATGCTTTATTGAACACCAAGATGATATTGTTTTAGCTCAATTTGGTAGTTCAAATACTGGTCAAATGAAAACACTATACCGTGAAGGGTTAAAAAATCGTTACGGAAGTATGATGCAAGCAATTGCAGGTGTTCACTTTAATATTTCATTCCCAGATACGCTTTGGCAATCGCTTCATTCGTTACAAAAAAGCAATGCTAGCCTTCAAGATTTTATTTCAGAAGGTTATTTAGCACTTATTCGTAACTTTAAACGCGAACTATGGCTAATAAGTTACATGTTTGGTGCATCGCCAGCATTGTGTAACTCATTTTTACAAGGTCGAAAAACCGATTTACCATTTAAAAAACTAGGTAAAGGTACACTTTACTTAGAAGTTGGTACGGCACTGCGTTTAGGCAATTTAGGTTATACAAATAGCGCTCAGTCGTCACTACGCGTAATGTATAACTCGTTAGATGAATATGTAGCAGGCCTTAAAAAAGCAATCAACACACCATCAGAAATTTATGGTGATCTTGATGACTACAAGAGTGAAAACCCTAAGCAGTTAAATAAAAATATTCTGCAGATTGAAAACGAATTTTACTCGCCAATTCGTCCTAAGCGTAATGCTAAAAGTGGCGAAACGCCAACAGATGCACTGCTTCGAGCAGGCATTGAATACGTAGAAATTCGCGCATTAGACGTTAATCCGTTTAGCGAAGTTGGTATTGATATTGAGCAAATTCACTTTTTAGATGTGTTTTTAACGTATTGTTTATTAAAAGATTCAGCTCCAATGGATTGGAAAGAACAAGCACGCAGTACTGAAAACCTCGACACAGTAGTCAATCAAGGTCGAGAAGAAGGGCTAATGCTTAACTTTAATAACACACAGCGTAGTCTTCAGTCGTGGGGCGATGAAATATTTGCACAGCTCACTGATGTCGCTAAATGGATGGATAATGCTTATGGTGTTAATTATTACTCCGATACTATAAAGCGCATGGCAACGTGGGTGCATAATCCAGAGCTTACTTATTCTGGACGTTACGTGTCGCAATTAAAAGAGTCTGGTTTAGACAACGGTCACTTTGCACTAGCACTGGCTAATAAATACAAACAAAGCCACGCAGACACTGATTACAGTGAGTTTTTAAAGCCTTGGCTGGAACAACAAGTTGTAGAGTCTAACGAAGCACAAACTGCAATTGAGCAAGCAGATACCCAGTCATTTACCGCCTTTTTAGATGCTTATTTTGGCGGTAAATAATCTTAATACTTAGTAAAATTCAAGCAAAAAAAAACGCAGCCTAAGTAGGCTGCGTAAATATATATTCAGGGATGAACTAATGCCGTACTGCTGCATTCATTGAGTCAGACCCACACTTTTTAGAAAAGTTCTGTGAGATCTTAGAAAAATGAAAAAAAATGCAATTATTTTATCTCTTGCCATTACTTTAGCTGGTTGTGCTACAGCCCCTCCAAAACAACCTAACGATCTATGTAAAATCTTTGAAGAAAAACCTGATTGGTATTTTGACGCAAAAGATGCGCAAGAAAAATGGGGTTCTCCTAAGCATGTACTCATGAGTATGATGTACCAGGAAAGCTCATTTAAGCATGATGCTGCTCCGCCTATGGAGTACTTCTTATGGATAATTCCAACCGGTCGCGCAAGTGATGCTTATGGTTACTCACAGGCTAAAACACCAACATGGTCAGATTATATTCGTGAAACAGGCAACAATGGTGCTGATAGAGACGACTTTGACGATGCAATCGACTTTATGGCGTGGTTTGTTTATAAAACGCATAAAGTAAATAAAATCTCTAAATGGGATGCTTACGCACAATACCTTAATTATCATGAAGGTTGGGGTGGCTATAAGCGTGGCACATATAAAAAGAAAAAGTGGTTAATGGGTGTAGCAAATAAAGTTAAACACAGAGCGAGCCGTTATGGCGCGCAATTAAAGCGCTGTGAAGACGAGCTTGATAAAGGTTGGTTTGAACGTCTTATATTTGGCTAGAGAGTTATTAATGGATATAAAAAAGGAGCCAATCGGCTCCTTTTATAGTTAGCGAGAACGCTTATTAGGCTGAATCTTCACCTGTTTTATCATATTCTCTTTTACTTCAAGTACTTCAATAGGGTAGCCCGCAATACGTAGACTAATATTTGCATCAGGAATATCTTCTAAGTATTCAACAATTAAACCACTCAAAGTTTTTGGGCCGTCTAGTGGGAAATCCCAACCCATCTCTTTATTTAAATCGCGTACGTTAGCGCCGCCATCTACAATACAAGAGCCATCAGTTTGTGTTTCTACTTCTTCGCTTGGCGTACGAGTTTGTGTAGTTGTAAAATCGCCAACAACTTCTTCTAAAATATCTTCAAGCGTTACTAAACCTTGAATATCGCCATACTCGTCTACTACTAAGCCAATACGCTCTTTAGACTGCTGAAACTTTAACAGCTGAGTGTTAAGTGATGTTCCCTCTGGGATAAAGTAAATTTCGCGTACAGCACGCAGCAAAGATGGTTTATCAAATTGCTCTTTTGTAAGTAGACGAAGTGCATCTCGAGAGTGAATAAAGCCTACTGCGTCATCTATATTGTCGCGATACAATAACACGCGAGTATGTTGTGCATGGGTAAGCTGGCGACTAATTAGTTTCCAATCATCATTAATATCAATAGCCACAATTTCGTTGCGTGGGATCATGATATCTTCAACGGTTACTTGCTCTAAATCTAAAATTGAGGTCAGCATACTTTGATGGCGAGCAGGGATAAGTGCGCCTGACTCATTGAGCACTGTTTTTAATTCTTCTTTGCTCATGCTGTGCTCGTCGATTTGAGCGGCACTAATACCAAATAATCGCAATATCCCGTTGGTCATCCAGTTAACGATAACAACAAAAGGAAAAAGAATTTTTAGTAACCCTTTAAGTATTATTGAGCTTGGAAAAGCAACTTTTTCTGGATAGAGGGCAGCAAGAGTTTTAGGTGTTACTTCGGCAAATATAAGCACGACTAAAGTTAACACACCCGTAGCGATAGCAATACCAAGGTCACCGTAAAGGCGAATACCTATAATGGTAGCAACTTGAGCTGCAGCTATATTGACAAGATTATTGCCAATTAAGATTAAACCGATGAGCCTATCTGGACGGCTAAGTAATTTACTGACTCGTTTAGCTGCACGATGATCCTCTTTAGCGAGGTGTCGCAGGCGTATACGATTGATTGACATAATTCCGGTTTCTGAGCCAGAAAAATAAGCAGAAAAAAGCACCAAAAAACCTAAAATGATAAATAGGGTACTTGTCGATATGTCGTCCAACGATGGATCCTTTTCTTATAAATCAATGCGTATTAAGCTAGAGTGAGCAAGCAGAGTCAAGTTAAAACTTATTTAGTATCACTTCTTGTATGAAACGGCTGCCAAAATATGCGAGTGTGAGGACAAATGCAGCGACCATGATCGTAATAACCACAGGTTTACCGCGCCAACCCTTTTTCATATGCCCGATGGCTACAATGGCAAAAATAGCCCACGCAACTAACGACAATATCGTTTTATGAATGAACTCTTTAGCAAACATCCCATCAAGAAATACAAACCCCGAGAGTAATGCGAACGTGAGTAATATGGTGCCTAAATTAAGGAGTTGGTAAAGCTGGCGCTCAACAACCATCAAAGGCGGTAGGTGACTATGCACAATTGCTAAATCTTTACGTTTTAAACGTTTATCAATAAAGTAGAACTGTACACCATATAAAGTAGCAATAATTAAAATACAGTAGGCCAATAGGGATAAGGAAATGTGTGTTACTAAGCCAACCTCAATATTAATGCTTTGCAGTAAAATATGATGAGGAATAAATAAACTGGCAATTGTAAGTAAAGCACCAAAACCATAAACAACGGGCAATAATAAAGTGGCAGGGAACTTTAGCGACACAGCTGTTACTGAAACTACAATAACCCAGCATGTTAAAAGGGAGACGTTTACAATACTTAAGTCTTGACCGTCGGATCTAAAAACAGAGTTAACTAACAGCAGCATATGCGCCACTATAGCAACCGTGCTCAATATGACGGTTACCTTTTGGCTAGGGCCTTGTTGATGAAACAGGCGTGAGAGCACGTGAGACGTTGCTAACACATAAAATAAACTGGCAATAATAGTTAAACTAATAATCAGCATTGTGCTTGGGCCACTTAATTTGAGACAAAATAATCCTTGTTGTTATATAGCCATTGTATTTTATAGCAAAGCAAATGCATAGACCTTAAAAAAAGAAACTCAACAAGGTGCACTTGAACACTGTATTGTAAGACGCCATATACGGTATACTACTTTTAATTGAAACTTAATAAGTCAATCCTGGTTAATTGAAAATCAAACTAACCGTAAAATTTTAATGGATTGATATAAACGTCTTATCGGAACCGTTACATGTTTGAGAACCTCCAAGAACGATTAGGTAAAACCTTAAAAAATATCAGTGGCCGTGGCCGTCTGACTGAAGACAACATAAAAGACACACTTCGCGAAGTGCGTATGGCATTTTTAGAAGCCGATGTGGCACTGCCTGTTGTTCGCGAGTTTGTAAAACAAGTTAAAGAACGTGCAGTTGGGGTTGAAGTTACAAAAAGCTTAAGCCCAGGCCAAGTATTTATAAAAATAGTGCGTGAAGAATTAGAAAAAGCAATGGGTGAGGCCAATGAAGAGCTAAGCCTAAATGCACAACCGCCAGCCGTTGTTATGGTAGCGGGTCTGCAAGGTGCGGGTAAAACCACCAGTGTAGCTAAGCTTGCTAAGTTTTTAAAAGAACGCAAAAAGAAATCAGTGCTTGTAGTAAGTGCCGATGTTTATCGCCCTGCTGCGATTAAGCAGCTAGAAACGCTTGCTACAGAAGTTGACGTTGATTTCTTTCCAAGTGATATTTCGCAAAAGCCAGTGGATATTGCAAACGCTGCAATTTCTCATGCTAAAAAGAAATTTATAGATGTAGTACTTGTTGATACCGCAGGTCGTTTACATGTTGACAGCAACATGATGGACGAGATTAAAGATCTTCACAAAGCAATCAACCCAATTGAAACTTTATTCGTTGTTGATGCAATGACGGGTCAAGATGCGGCAAATACAGCTAAAGCATTTGACGAAGCCCTGCCACTAACCGGTGTAATATTAACAAAAACCGATGGTGATGCACGTGGTGGTGCTGCCTTATCTATTCGTCATATTACAGGCAAACCAATTAAATTTATGGGTGTGGGTGAGCGTACTGACGCACTTGAGCCTTTTCATCCAGACCGTATAGCGTCGCGTATTTTAGGTATGGGTGATGTACTTTCATTAATCGAAGAAGTCGAAATGAAAGTAGATAAAGAGCAAGCTGCCAAAGTTGCTGAAAAAGTATTTAAAGGTGCCGGTTTTACCCTTGACGACTTTGCTGATCAATTAAAGCAAATGAAAAACATGGGTGGCATGATGTCGATGCTTGATAAGCTCCCTGGTATGTCTAACTTACCAGATGCTGTTAAAGGCCAAATGGGTGATAAAACATTTATCCAAATGGAAGCTATTATTAGCTCAATGACTAAAAAAGAGCGCGCACGTCCAGAAATCATTAAAGGTTCACGTAAAAAGCGCATAGCTGCTGGCTCTGGTACACAAGTACAAGAGATTAATAAGTTGCTTAAGCAGTTTACGCAAATGCAAAAAATGATGAAAAAGATGAAAGGTAAAGGCGGCATGACCAAAATGATGCGCGGTATGAAAGGCATGTTACCACCTGGGATGATGGGTGGCGGTGGTCCTAAGTTTTAAAAAATACTTTTGAGTTATTTTTTAAAATAATAGCGAATCATATTTAAAGGAGCAAATAGCTCCTTTTTTGTTGAATAAATTATGCATGTAATACACCTTTAACCCTAATTTGTCGTTGAGATCACGGTTTAACCTACTAAACTGTCTTTTTGCTTCACTTCTTACTTGCGTTATTGCCAAAAACTCGTACAATTCCCCAGCTCCCCATTCTGGGGAGTAAATCTTATTAATGAAAACAGTCAATCTTTATAGAGGACGGTATGGTAACTATTCGTTTGCAACGTGGTGGCGCTAAAAAACGCCCTTTCTATCAAATTGTGGTTGCGGATAGCCGTTTCTCGCGTGACGGTCGCTTCATCGAGAAAGTAGGCTTTTTTAACCCAATTGCTTCAGGTCAAGAAGAAAAAATTCGTTTAGATTTACCACGTGTTGAACACTGGGTAGGTCAGGGCGCATCTCTTTCAGATCGCGTAGCTAAGTTAGTAAAAGACGCTCGTAAAGCGGCTTAATAGGCGTAAGTGTAACCATGAGTCAAGAGAACACCTCATCAATAATTGTCGTAGGAAAGCTCGGTGCCCCATATGGTATAAAGGGCTGGCTTAAGGTACATTCATTTACTGATGATCCCGTAGGGATCTTCGATTTCAGCCCGTGGTTGATAGGGCAGCAAGGTAAATGGCAGTCCTTAGAAGTGGTCGACTGGCGTCGCCACAACAAAGGCTTTATCGCTAAATTTGCGCAGATAAACGACCGAGACGAAGCAATGGCTTATACCCATGCTGAAATCTCAATGGATGCAGCGCATTTACCAGAACTTCCGCAAGGTGAGTTCTATTGGCGAGATCTCATTGGCATGTCTGTTGTAACCGATAAAGGTTATAGCTTAGGCATTGTTGATGACCTTATGGAGACAGGGTCAAATGACGTACTAGTTGTGAAAGCAAACAGTAAAGACGCATTTGGTCAAGCTGAACGTTTGATTCCTTTTTTAACTGATTCAGTTATTAAAGAAGTTAAATACGACGCAAGAGAAATTACCGTAGATTGGGATCCAGGGTTTTAATGACGCAAACTAGTTCATTATGGGTAGGGGTGATAAGCCTTTTTCCGGACATGTTTGACGCTATTACAGACCAAGGTGTTACCGGTCGCGCAGTAAAAAATGGTTTAATTGATTTTAACTGTTGGAATCCGCGAGACTACGCTTTAGATAAGCATAGAACCGTAGATGACCGTCCTTACGGGGGCGGACCAGGTATGTTAATGATGGTTGAGCCATTAAAAAAAGCGATTGCCGAAGCTAAAAAAGCAGCTGGTGATGGCGCTAAAGTAATTTATATGTCCCCGCAAGGGCGCAAACTTGATCAGCAGGGCGCTAGCGAACTCGCTAACTCTAATAAACTGATTTTGATTGCCGGTCGCTATGAAGGTATAGATGAGAGAATAATAGAATCATATGTTGACGAAGAATGGTCAATTGGTGATTTTATTTTGAGTGGTGGTGAACTACCTGCCATGACATTAATTGACGCAGTAGCGCGATTAGTGCCAGGTGTGTTAGGTCATAACCAGTCAGCAGAACAAGATTCGTTTTCGGATGGCTTGTTAGATTGTCCACACTATACACGACCAGAAACATTGGACGACAAACAGGTTCCTGCTGTATTACTCAGTGGAAACCACCAAGAGATAGCAAAGTGGCGGCTTAAGCAGTCATTAGGTAGAACTTGGTTACGACGTCCTGACTTGTTGCATAACCTAGCTCTGACTGAGGAGCAAGCGGTATTACTCGCAGAATTTCAGCAAGAGTACCAAAAAGCTTGTGGCTAGAAGACAGTTACACCTAGGAAAGTGAGAAACATAATGGCAAAAGTAAACCAAAATATTATTAAAGCGCTTGAAGATGAGCAGCTTAAAACAGACGTACCTGCATTTGGCCCTGGTGATACAGTGGTTGTACAGGTAAAAGTAAAAGAAGGTGCTAAAGAGCGTCTACAGGCCTTTGAAGGTGTTGTAATCGCTAAGCGTAATCGTGGTCTTCACTCAGCATTCACAGTTCGTAAAATTTCGAACGGTGAAGGTGTTGAGCGTGTATTCCAAACGCACAGCCCTCTTATTGATAGCGTAGCAGTTAAGCGTCGCGGTGCAGTTCGCCGTGCTAAGCTTTACTACCTACGTGAGCGTTCTGGTAAATCTGCACGTATTAGAGAAAAACTTAACTAATACGCGCTGTTTATCAACGCAAAAAAACGGGTTGCATCCTTCGGGTTGCAACCCGTTTTGGTTTTAGAATATTATTATCTCAATTCTCAATTCTCAATTCTCAATTCTTATTTCCTTATTAGTAAAATTTAAGCTTTAGCCTTTTATCAATTAGCTGATCCTGTTAGTATTTATCGTATTGATTAGTTTACTTTTATGTAAATTTATATTTACGTTATTTGTTTTTTAAGGTGGTATGAACGTGGCTGACATAAGTGATTTAGCACAGCTGAGAGAAGGTATAGATGAATGCGACGCACAACTTGTTGCCTTACTTGCTAAACGTAATGGTATTACGCAAAAAATTGGTGAGATAAAACAACAAACAGGCGCGCCTTTGCATGCACCTAATCGTGAAGCAGAGCTATTAGCGGCAAGAAGACAAGAAGCAATAAATCAAAATGTAAGCCCCGATCTAGTTGAAGATATACTAAGACGCATGATGCGAGAAGCCTATCAAAACCAACAAGCAAAACTTGCATGTGCAGCGCCAGAGCTTTCGCCAATTGTTATTGTAGGTGGTCAAGGTGCTATGGGGCAGCTATTTGCTCAGCAGTTTATTCGCTCAGGTTACGAAGTTAAAGTTTTAGATAAAGATCAGCAAAACGATGCGCAAAATATTTTAAAAGGTGCCAAGCTGGTAATGATTAGCGTACCAATTAATGCATTGGACGCAGTAGTTGCTAAGTTACCTAAACTAGATGATGACTGTTTACTAGTTGATATTACATCGGTAAAGCAATCGCCTATTAAAGCACTAAAAGCTGCGCACAGTGGCCCTGTGGTTGGTTTGCATCCTATGTTTGGCCCTGACATATCACATTGGGTAAAACAAACGGTCGTTGTATGTGGAGGGCGAGAGCACCAAGCGGCAAAAGGCTTGTTACAGCAGTTACAAGTATGGGGTTGTCAGCTTGTTGAGCTTGATGCTAAAAAGCACGACGAAGCAATGCAAATTATTCAGGTAATGCGCCATTTAACAACATTTGTGTACGGACAGTTTTTAGCAAAACAAAGTCATACACTAGAAGAGTTACGTAGTTGCTCGTCACCCATTTATCAATTAGAGCTGATGATGGTAGGGCGTTTATTTGCGCAGTCGCCGGAGTTGTACTCAGATATTATGTTAGCGCAATTCGATGATGTAGAGAGCCTGCTCGCACAGTACCAAGACACTTTTGCAAGTACATTGGAAAAATTAAAAGCAGGAGATAAAGCAGCGCTTATTGATTCTTTTGCGCAGGCGAAAGTTTACTTTTCTGACTCAACAGAGCACTTTTTAACACAAAGCCGAAGCTTATTAAATAAAGCGAATGATTCAAAAGTTTTAGACTAATACTCGTCACTTTTTACTAAAAAGGGCCGATATCGGCCCTTTTTAATTATGAAAGTGTGTATTAAGTATTAACGCTTACTGCCTGCAATGACTCGCTTTGATAGCAGCCTAAAATACGCACATATTGGGTGTGTTCTTTAAGTTCTTCTAGCGCTTCTTTTACTTGGCTATCAGCTAAGTTTGCTTCAAGATCTACATAAAATACTTCTTCCCACGGATTGCCCGGAGTTGGGCGCGACTCAAGTTTTACTAAATTAATCTTATGCTGTTTAAAAATCATCAACGCATCGGCTAGTGAGCCCGCTTGCTGTTTTGTCGACATGATTAAACTAGTTTTAGTTGGAATTTGGTTAGACACTTGCAGAGGTTTACGCGCAACAACAATAAAGCGGCTATGGTTTTCGCTTTGATTAGCAAGATTTGATTTGATGACTTCAAGGCCGACATTTTTTCCTGCTTGTGCAGAGCCAATTGCAGCACTATTTGGTGTGTTTAGAGCTGATTGTAATGCGCTTGATGTAGAGTCACAAGTTTCATGTTGTAAATCACCCAAGCCCTGTAAAAAACGGCTGCACTGTGCAAATGGTTGTGGATGTGCAAATACTTTTGTTAGTTGGCTAAGTTCAGTATCAGGGTTTGCGAGTAAGCAATGCTCTACACTGTGAGTGACTTCTCCAACAATAGAGACTTGTGCGTGCTGTAATAAGTCAAATACTTCGTTAATGCTACCAGAGCTTGTGTTTTCAATCGGTAATAAACCAAAATCAGCTTGGCCGTTTTCTACTTTACCTGTTATTTCGTCAAACGATGTACAGCCAATTTCAATTAATTTACCAGGGCGGCGACTAAAGTATTTATGACATGCAAGCTGGCTATAAGAACCCTGACCACCTAAGTAAGTTACACGGTGTGTTTCACTCAGTGCGTCTGGATTAAGGTTTTTTTGTAACATTGCTTGTTGGTGTAAAACTGAATCTTCCAAAATAGTTTGAAACACATTATTTACGTAGTAAGCATCTAAACCCAGTGACTTACCATAACCAATTAATTTTTCTAGAAGCGCGAGTTCACGTGCTTCATCGCGAATTGGCTTGTTGTTGGCGATTTTATATTCAACCACACCGTGGCTAATGCGACGGCGTTTAGCTAATAACACGAGTAAGTCGGAGTCTATTTCATTTATATCGTGTCTTAGTGCATTTAATACATCATTTGTCATTTTGGTATCCTCATTCCAAAAGTAGGCTGTTATTACACAGCAAAAACAAAAAAGCCTCCCGGTTGGGAGGCTTTACTATTCGATTGATTTTATCTCACAAACAGGGAAGCCTCTTCTATATAAAGAAGCTAAAAAACGAAAAAAAAGTGCGAGAGATAAATATGTTCATACGGTTAATGTATGGAGAGTTGCCAACAATGTCAATAAAGATCTAAATAAGCTTAGGGTACTATTTATTTACCTTAGGTGGTTATTATAGAAACTTTACAAATAATTTATAAATATGAATGCGGATCTGGTATATTTCGTTAACTGGTTCAAATAATAACAATTATTAATAATTAAGGTTGACCCGTGGTTTACAGACGGCCTCCATCTCGTTTTGGATTGAATTCTTTAAGTGTAAAACTTTCACTGCTTATATCTGCTATTTGTTTAATAGCAGGGGTATGTGCGGCTGCCTTAATGCTTAAATCTGAAGAGAAACAACTTGTTTTTGAAGAACATGAGGTGTTAAAAAGCTCTACAGATTTATTAGTGAAGCAGTTTAATGAGCGTATTAAAACAAAAATAAATATTGCTCAGCAAGCTAATAACGTAGTGACAGAGCAGCTTTTTCAATCTAATTCACCAATTAATTTAGGTAATAAATCACAGTTACAGTTTAATAGCGATGGTACCATTCGAAGTGCCTCGGCTGACGGATTATCAGCAGCATTTTTACCACAGCAAAATTACTCTCCTTTTTATAAACGCCTATTTAATGATTCTGAAATGTTATGGCGTATAATTTCTCCGACTCTGGTACATGACTTTTTTAACTTTTATTTAATTACCGATGACGATTTCATTCGTGTTTCTCCTCCAAACTGGGCATTAAATGCACCAGCCGAGTTTAGAGTTACGCAAGGTACAACGTATAAATATATTAAAAGTATGTTGGGGTCAGAGCGAGAGCCTGCATGGTCAAAAGTTTATTACGATACAGTATGGCGAAAGTGGGTTATTAGCTTACTAGTGCCGGTGTATGTTGATAACGAGTTTTTAGGTGTAACGGGAAGCGATATTTCCCTTAATAAACTTATTTCATTTTTACCTGTTGGCGATAAAGAAAAACACTTACTTGTATTTGATAGTAAAGGGCAATTGTTAGCCCATCCCAATCTAAACCCTGCATTATTAGCTGACTACGGTAGTGACAATAAAGCACTCGCTACTAACGAATTTGTAAACCCAGAACTGCAGTCAATTATTGACGATGCAATTGCGGTGAAGTTACCAGAATACGCCAATTCATTTGAACAAAATGATGAAGCTCACATTATTAATATTCGTAAAATTGATGATTTAGATTGGTACATAGGGGTTTATAAAAAACGTTCATCAACGTTATCTGCGTTACAAGATTTAAAACTGAAGTTTTTTGGACTCTTTATTTTATACGCAATATTAGTTGCTTTATTGCTGCATCAGGCGCTTTATCAACTAGTGCTTCGGCGTTTACATACTTTAGTTTATGCAGTAACAAGCTTTGGTAAAGGTCAGCTAACAACAGAGTTTCCGCCAGAAAACAAAGATGAGATTGGTACCCTTAATGGCTCATTTAGAGACATGACGGTAGAAATCCGCAAACTTATTGATGGTTTAAACCAAAGAATTACAGAAAAAGAAATTGCTGAAAAAGCAGCTAATCGTTTATCTAAAGCGGTCGCGTTCTCGGGCACTGGGGTTGTGATCACCGATGAAAATTTTGTCATTGAGTACGTAAACCCCAAAATGCTCGAAATGACAGGCTATCCAGAAAGCCATTTTAATAGAGCACCATTACTTAATATTATTGCCTCAGAAATGTCTATTTTAATTGAAGATATAGACATAGATTTACGCAGCCGTAATTACTGGCGCGGGGACACATTAATAGCTGGTTTAAACAAAGAGCCAATTTGGGTGTCTTTAAGTGTTTCGCCAATTCGTGAAGAGGGCGGTGAAATAACCAGTTATGTAGCATCAGCACAAGATATTTCGTTTGTAAAAGAAAGCCAGCGTAAAATGGAACAATTGGCTTACTTTGACACCCTTACGGGACTTGCCAACAGAACATTTTTTAGAATGCAATTGCGTAAATCAATGGCATTAGCAGAGCGCGGGCATTATGCATTTGCTTTGTTTTACTTTGATTTAGACGAATTTAAGCGTATTAACGACACATTAGGCCACGATGCTGGCGATCAATTATTAATTGAAGTGGCAAACAGACTTAAAAAACGTTTACGAGCCGAGGACACCATAGCGCGCTTAGGTGGTGATGAATTTGCAGTGTTGCTCAGTGGTATAGAAAGCCAAACTCACGCGGCTGATGTTGCCAATACAATTCAAAAAACACTGAATGTGCCTATAAAACTAGGTAGCAATGAAGTTATTATCAGTGCAAGTATTGGTATAACTATGGCTCCTTACGATAGCTTAGAAGAAGATCAGTTACTCAAACATGCTGATTTGGCAATGTATGAGGCAAAAGCAAAAGGACGTAATACCTTCCACTTTTATAGCCAAGAATTAAATGCGGCCGCAAATGAGCGTTTATTTATTGAAAATGAGTTACGTATAGGGCTCAAAGAAAAGCAATTTGTAGTTTACTACCAACCTCAAGTTGATAGCCGTACTCATCAGGTCGTTGGTTATGAAGCGTTATTAAGATGGTTCCACCCAACTGAAGGCGCAATCCCTCCAGATAAATTTATTCCTATTGCAGAAGCGACAGGCCTTATAGTTGAATTAGGTGAATGGGTGCTTCAAGAGTCTTGTGATTTTGCCGTAAGATTGGCAGAACAAGGTCTAGAAAATAATATATCGATAAACTTATCGGCCCGCCAGTTTAAAGACTCAAGCTTAGTTACAACACTGAGCAAAATGATAATTAAGTCGGGTGTTTCAGCAAAGCGCCTTCATTTAGAGCTGACCGAAAGCATGCTAATGGGTAATGTAGAGGCAGCCATTACGCAATTGCACGAGCTTAAAGCATTAGGTATATCTATTTCTATTGATGACTTTGGTACAGGTTATTCGTCGCTCAGTTACTTAAAACGATTCCCGGTTGATATATTGAAAATTGACCGTTCATTTGTAAAAGATATCCCAGAGGATACAAATGATATGGAAATCACTGCAGCTATTATTGCCATGGCGCAAAAGTTAAAGCTAGACGTGGTCGCAGAAGGGGTTGAGACAATAGAGCAGATGCAGTTTTTACAAAATAATAATTGCTTCATTGTGCAAGGCTATTATTTTAGTAAGCCAATTGCTGAGCACGAACTACCGAATTTGTATGAAAGGTTAAATGAACTCGCAAATAGCGAAGTAACTAGTTAATAAAATTGCGGGTTAACCACCCGCAATTTTAACTTTAAATTTTAACGCTTCTAAAATGCCTTTTAGTTTATCTCGGTCATCACCTTGTACTTCAATAATGCCTTCTTTTACTGCGCCGCCTTGGCCCATTTTGCTTTTTATAGTTTTAGCTAACTTTTTTAAATCGTGATCTTTTGGATCAATGCCAACAACTAGCATTACGCCTTTGCCTTTACGCCCTTTTGTTTGACGCTCAATGCGAATAAAACCATCTTTAAAAAGTTTAGCGTGCAACTCTTTTTCTGGTTTCGGCTGGTCAATGCGACCCGTACTAGTTGAATATACTAAGTGACTATCACTCATACCTTACCTTTGTGGATAAAAATGAATTAAATACTGGTGTAAATGATAGCAAATTTGAAGTTGTGTGTTTTTCTTTTTGCTAAATACTTTTAACAGGTTATATTTAGTTCAAAGGAAATATTATTGGAGTTTAATATGAGTTTAACTAAGAATGAATCAGTCGATGGCACTACATTAACAATACAAATTAAAGGTAAGTTTGATTTTAATTTAGTGCAATCGTTTCGCCAAGCTTATGCTCAAATGAGCGAAAAAACAGTAAAGGTTATTATCGATTTAAGAGAGACTGATTATATGGATAGTTCAGCACTTGGCATGTTACTTAACATGAAAAAAACCATTGATAGCCAAGTACAAACCATCGAAATAAGTAATTGCCAGCCTCAGCTTAGAAAAATCCTACAAATTTCACGTTTTGATAAAAAGTTTGATATTAGCTAATGATACATGTGTTGATTGTTGACGATCAGGCGCTCAATCGCATTTTACTAAGTAAAATGCTTGAGCAGGAAGGTTACAAAATTTCAGTGGCTTACAATGGGCTAGATGCACTTAATGTACTTAAAAGAGAGCTAATAGACATTGTTTTACTCGATGTATTAATGCCCGTAATGGATGGTTTTGAAGCAGCTGAAAAAATAAAGCAGCAGTATAGTGAAGTTTACTTACCGATTATTTTTATAACCTCCTTAGAAGATCAAGCAAGTTTTGAGCGGTGCCTCGCGGTAGGTGGCGATGACTTTATTCATAAACCATTTGAAAAAGTTATTTTGCATGCAAAAATTAAAGCACATAGCCGCACCAGAGAGCTAAGTAAAAAATCAAATCAACAAAAAAAACTGCTTGAATATCATCACAATCAAATTGAACGTGAACACGAAATAATTGAGCATATTTTTAATAACTCATTAGAGAATCAAGGCAAGTTTAAAGAGTACCTCGATTTTAATTTATCGCCGGCGTCTATGTTTAACGGCGATATGTTTTTAGTGGCGCAAAGTCCAATAGGCAATCTGTATTGCATGTTGGGAGACTTTACAGGGCACGGCTTAGCGGCAGCTATTGGTGCATTACCTATCTCTCGTGTTTTTTATACTATGGTACAAAAAGGCATGGCGATTAATGACATTGCCTGTGAGCTAAATACACTGCTTTACAATCTCCTACCTGGACACATGTTTTGTGCTGCAACCATTATAGAGCTTAGTGCATCCGGTAAAAGTATTTCTGCATGGATGGGCGGCCTGCCAGATGCGTACCTAATAGATAAAGACGGTAATGTAAAACAAACATTAGAGTCGCAACATATGGCGCTGGGGATTTTAGACGATCAAGAATTTGAATATGAAGTTATTCACTTTGAAACAAATAGTAATACACGCCTAGTATTAGCAACCGACGGTATTATAGAAACAGCAAACAAAGAAGATACATTTTTTGGGGAAGAGCGTTTTTTACAAACCTTAAAAAGTAAATCGATGATTAGTAGCGAAGATATAGTGGCTGACGTTACTAAGTTTGCAGATGGCACTAAACAGCAAGACGATTTAAGCATTGTTTTACTAAATTGCCTGCCTTTAGTTCCTGAGGAGCAAGAGCGAGAAGCATTCTCTACTTTAGCGTTTAATTTATCTTTAAGTTTAAACTCAGAACAAATAAAAAAAACAGACCCCGTTTACGACGTTGTTAATATTTTAAGCAGTGTTGGGGGGCTAAATGCCCATCGTTCTAATATATTTTTACTGTTGTCTGAGGCTTATAACAATGCGCTTGATCATGGTGTACTAGGGCTTAACTCAGAGATTAAAAAACAAGAAGACGGCTTTTTTCGATATTACGAATTAAGAGAGGCAGCTCTTGCTAAACTTACAGATGCTATGATTATTATTGATATGCGCTATTGCCCCGACACGCTCAGTTTATATTTCATTATTTGTGATTCAGGCCGAGGGTTTAGTAGTAAGCACGATGAGTTGGCAAAGGTTAATAATGAATTTGGTAGAGGGGTGTCTTTACTAGAAGAAATAGCCGAAAAAGTAACTTATAACGCCAGCGGTAACCAAGTTGAAATGTGCTACAAGTTGAGCTAGCTCTGCAAAAATATCCATGCTATTATTCTCGAAACTTTAGATGTATGGATGGCCAAATGATTTCTTCTTACCTAAAACAAGCACAACTAAGTGCTAATCCAGCTTTGATTTCAACAGAGCTTGAAAAGCTTGAGCTACATTTAGCAAACACAGCTTTGCCTAATGTATGTTGGGAGTATCAAATACCTGAGCTTGGCGAGGGCGGTGCGTGTAGTTTATTTGGTTACCTACAAGATGAGCCATTCAAATTAACTGATTATCTTAAAAATGATGAGCAAACACAGTTCAAGCTAGCTAATTTACAAAGTATTGTGAGCTACATTGAGCAACAAACAAGTGTTGATTGGTATGGTATTTATCAATCAACTAATACTAGTGAAGGTAAGCAACTATTAAAATTAGCTTATCATGGTGCGCCTAGTCGTCCGTTGTTCCCTTTAACGCAAGCATTTGCGGCAGGTAGTAATAACGTGCAGGTTGCGCTATCTCACAAGGGCCGTATTATTAATAACGTTGAAGAGTACTTATCACAAGGTGGTGAATACTACACATGCGATCCTAAAGTTAAATCAGAAACCTGCTTACCTTTATTTAATACACAAAATGAATGTGTTGGTATTGTAGATGCGGAAGCCTTTAAAAATGATTTTTTTGATGAAAAGACGCTTGCCGTTTTAATTGCATGTTGTATTAAAATTCCTCACTTTCTAGTGTAAATAACGCTAGTCAACATGATGTGCTTTTATGTTAAGCTTAGCTTAACAGCTAACCCCTAAATAACGATAAGAGATAGCCAATGTTCTCAGTATTAAAACCATTACCAACAGATCCTATTCTTGGCCTTATGGCGGCCTATAAACAAGATACAAACCCTAATAAAATTGATTTAGGTGTAGGTGTCTACAAAGATGAGCAAGGCAATACACCGGTTCTTAAAGCGGTTAAAAAAGCTGAAGCGTTTCGTCTTGAAAACGAAATGAGCAAATCTTACATTGGTTTAGCGGGTAACTTAGATTACTGCCAAAAGATGGAGCAGTTACTACTAGGCGAACATCAAGCATTGCTAGCAAATCGCGTACGTACTGCGCAAGCGCCAGGTGGTACGGGTGCACTTCGCGTTGCAGCTGAATTTATTAAGCGTTGCAATGCAGATGCAACAGTATGGGTAACTAATCCAACATGGGCAAACCATATTAGCTTGTTTGAAGCTGCAGGCTTAACAGTAAAAGAATACCCGTATTACGATTACGAAAATAAAGACTTACTGTTTGATGAAATGATCAACACACTTAAACAAGTGCCTAAAGGTGATGTGGTTTTAGTGCATGCATGTTGTCATAACCCAAGCGGTATGGACTTAAACGAAACACAGTGGAACACAGTTGCCGAACTTGCAAAAGAAGTTGGCTTTACACCACTTGTTGATATTGCATACCAAGGCTTTGGTGCTTCACTTGAAGAAGATGCACGTGGCTTACGTATTTTAGCTGATGCAGTAGAAGAGCTAATTATTTGTTCTTCATGTTCTAAAAACTTTGGCTTATACCGCGAGCGTATTGGTGCATGTTCACTAATTGCAAAAGATAGCGCAACAGCAGATATTTCAAACTCTGTAATGCTAAGCGTTGTACGTAGTATTTACTCAATGCCGCCAGCGCATGGTGCTGATATTGTTAATACTATTTTAAGCAGTACAGAGCTTACACAATTATGGCACTCTGAGCTTGATGAAATGCGTAGCCGCATAAATGGCTTACGTAGCTTAATTAAAGAAAGCTTAGCAACTAAAGATATTGCGCAAGACTTCTCATTTATTGAACGTCAAAACGGTATGTTTTCTTTCTTAGGTATTAATAAAGAGCAAATTGCTCGCCTACAAAAAGAATATGGTATTTACATTGTAGGTTCTAGCCGCGTAAATGTTGCAGGTGTTAGCCAGTCAAATATTGAATACTTTTCAAATGCTGTAGCTGACGTTTGTAAATAAACGCAGTTAATATAAAAAAACCGCACATCTAATGATGTGCGGTTTTTTTATATCTAAATTAAAACAAAAAGCTTTAACCGATAGCAGGAATTAGCCCCGCCATTTGCATAAACTGCGCAGCAATAATCGTTATGCCACATATAGCTGCTATGCCAAGCCCAACATTCCCACTTTTAACTTTATAGCCTGTTTTATTTGATGTTGTACGCTGTTTATAAACCATTGCTACAGGCAAAAATATTGCAAGTACGACAAGTGCTATTGCAGCGTAACCTAAAGCCATAATAAAGCCTTGAGGATAAAATAATGCAAAGCCAAGCGGCGGAATAAACGTAATTAAGGCCGTTTTAATTCGGTCCGTTTTATTATCACCTTTTTTAAATGTATCAGCAAAAAAATCGAATAACCCTAAACTAACCCCTAAAAATGATGTCGCAAGTGCTAAATCAGCAAATAACTTAACGGCCGTTGCTACACTTGGATTATGCGCAATACTTGCCACGCTTGATACAAAGCCACTAAGGCCTTGGCTGTTGAGTAAGTCAACTTGGCTCATAATACCTTGGCTAAGTAGTTGCCAAAAAATATAAATGACTAAAGGCAGGGCGGCTCCAGCAATCATTACTTTGCGCAGTACTTTTATTTCTACACCAACATATTTAACAATAGAAGGAATAGAGCCATGAAAGCCAAACGAAGTAAATATAACCGGTATAGCTGAAAGGATTAACCCTTGCTCTACAGGTATCTCTAATAAATGCTTACCTTGTACATAAGGGGTTAGCATGTAAAACAAACTAGCTAATACAATAATTTTTATTGTAAATAACACTCTGTTTAGTTTATCTACCTTGCTAGTGCCCAGCGTTACCACACTTGCAATAATAACAGCGAGGATCACAGAGCCAAACTGTGGGGCTATATTTACATCAAAGCCTATATTTATACGCGCTTGAAGTTGTGCACCACCACCTGCAATATAAGCAGCGCATAAAGCGTAAAATAAAAAAACCATCGAAAAATTCGCGATATATTGTCCGCGCTTTCCAAGCCATAATTTAGCCAACGTATTTAACGTTGCATCGCGTGGTGCATATTGGTGTAGCTCTAGCATGAGTAGTGCGGTGTAGGTCATTAGTAACCAGCTAGCAATTATTAATGCAAGGGCAGTACTAAACCCAAGCCCGGCAGATGCAATTGGCAGTGCCAACATACCTGCACCAATAGTTGTGCCTGCAACAATTAACATGCTTCCAGTTATTTTATTTTTAAGCACTTAATTACCTTAATTATTATTAATATACATGCACGATATAACTAGTTACTCAAATCTCAAATAGTTTTGTAATAAAAGAGCTGTATTAAAATGTAACTTACAATTTACAACTGTATTTATTAAGGACTTGTATGCATTTAAAAGTATTAATATAGGGTGGTGAGGGTATAATTTTATGTACGTTGGATTGCGTTATAAAACGCTAAGGATTGGCATGTGCCGGTAAAAGTATCGTATTTTTTTATGGTTCTCATTTGGTCTACTACACCTCTGGGGATTGTGTGGAGCAGTGAAACAGTATCGCCAACGCTTGCTGTATTAATGCGTATGCTGGTGGGGTTGTTTTTAGGTGGTTTAATTGTTGCCATAACAAACATTAGAGTACCTTGGAGCAAAAATGCATGCTTACTTTATTTTTATTCGAGTATAGGTATTTTTGGCGGTATGTTACTAAGCTATATGGCAGCTAAAACAGTTCCTTCGGGTATTATTTCGCTTATGTTTGGCCTTGCACCTATTTTGTCGGGGTTGCTTGCTCAGCAGTTATTAAATGAACCTAAATTTAGCCCGATTAAATTAGTGGCGTTAGCGTGCGCCTTAATCGGCTTATATTTTGTTAGTTATAACCAAGTACAAAACTCGCAAACCCAAGGGCTCGGGTTGCTTTATGTGTTTATGGCTGTTTGCTTTTTTAGTTTAAGTGGTGTGATGATTAAACGCGTACAAATTGCGATTCACCCTATGGCAACAACATTTGGTGTCTTAGTTTTTGTAACCCCACTCTTTTTTATTGCTTGGTGGTTATTAGATGGTCAGTTGCATATACAAAACTGGAGTGCAAAATCATTGTGGGCAATTGGTTATCTAGGTGTGTTTGGATCTTTAGTTTGGGCTTTGGCGTATTTTCATGTACTGCAAAACCTAAATGCGAGTACGGTATCACTTACTACGCTCATAACTCCTAGCTTTGCGTTAGGCTTAGGAGCTTGGCTAAACAATGAGCCATTAAGTCAAGAGCTAATCATTGGTGCGGTTATTATTTTAATTAGTCTGGGTTTTTTCCAATTTGGTGATAAATTTTTAAAGCAAAAGAGAGTAAGCGCAAATTAGTTTTACTACATTTTCTCTATTTGAATAATTAAACGACGGTTTTTGTCTCGGCCTAAAATGTTATCGTTATTATCAACAAAGCGTTTTTCGCCTAAACCGGTGGTTTGCACTTTTGCTTCATCAACACCCAAGCTCACCATATAATCTTTTATAGTTTTGGCGCGCTTGCGCGATAAATCTAAGTTATTCCAGCGGCCGCCATAACTATCGGTGTATGAGTCAATGCTAATGGACTCTATGCTTGCATCATTTTTTAAATACTCAGCAATTTTATCAAGGCGTTGTTGCGACGATTTAGTTAATTTACTGCTGTTAGATTGATAGTTCATTACAGTAAACGAAATATCTTCAAAGCTGTAAGGGAGTAGCTCATCACGGCATTGTAAAAAAGCCCAGTAAGCTTGTTTAAAGTTTACACTCGATATACCAACGGCAATTTTATCGGCACTGTTTTGCCAGTCTTGATAATAAAAAGTAGGGTAGTAGCCTTTTTCAAGCTCACTAAGCATCTCCCATGCGGTTTTATTGCCCAGCTCACCATCAAACTTTTTAAGTAATTTCATATTTGCAATATCACGGGCCGGTAAGCCTGCTCGCCAAGACGGTGGCACGGCTTTTAAACCAGCAATTGCGTAATTATCTGGGCGTACAACCATATCTAAATTAAACGTTAAGTTTTTATTTTTACTTGCTGAAGCTTTAAAAATAGCTTCCCCATAATAAGGAACTTCATGATTTAATTGGCATTGTAAGCGCGTTGTTTTAACGACTTCCCAGTTGGAGTTGTCTTGGGTTGCTGTGTATTGGCGCATAGCAGCTTGCGAGTGAGTACTGCAAAGCACTGCACTTATACTAAGGCTAATAAATAACAACTTATACTTCATGGTGCTCTCCAGCTATCCGGGAATGCCAATAATTTGGCAAATTAACGACTGCAATGATTAGTTTGTTCTCTACGTAACTAACTTATAAGTTAAAGCAAGTTATGTGCCTACAATTTTAAAGCAATAAATACTTAAATCCCCTAGCCTAGGGGGCATCAATTTTGACATAATAGTCAGCTTACACGTATAAACAAAGAAGACTATGGCAAATACTGAGCAAACACCTTTCGCAAAACGCTTTCGTGGATTTTTTCCTGTTGTTATTGATGTTGAAACTGCAGGTTTTAACAAAGAGACAGATGCCTTGTTAGAAATAGCAGCTTCTGTTTTAAAAATGGATGACGAAGGACTGCTCAGCATAGATCATACTGTTCATTTTCATGTTCAGCCATTCGAAGGCGCTAATATAGAACAAGCAGCCATCGACTTTAACGGTATAGACCCGTTTTCACCATTACGTGGCGCAGTACCTGAAGACGAAGTAATTAAAGAAATATGTAAAGTAGTACGCAAAGCGCAAAAGGCCGCAGGGTGCCAACGCTCAGTTATTGTGGCGCATAATGCCGCATTCGATCATGGCTTTTTAAATGCAGCAATAGAGCGTAATAACATTAAGCGTACGCCATTTCATCCGTTCGTAAGCTTTGATACAACATCTTTAGCGGGTTTAGCGTTAGGGCAGACTGTATTAGCAAAAGCATGTAGAGCGGCAGGTATCGAGTTTGATAACAGCCAAGCACACTCAGCGCTTTACGACACAGAACGTACAGCTGAGCTTTATTGCTTAATAGTAAACCGCTGGCAGCAATTAGGTGGTTGGCCATTAGCGCCAACCGACGATTGCGACGCAAATGGCGAAGTTGAAACTGATACACAAAATAACGAAGAAACTAAAACGTCTGAGTAATTTTACCCTCAGTTAGCTTAACTAGGTGGGGCGGGTAAATACGCGAAAATTGTTTAGAATCTTTCGCTATTTTAAGCTCCACACCAGGGTGCATTAATTCATTTACTTTTAAACGACTACTGGCAAGTAATTGCACTATTTTTTGCTTAATAAGTAGTTTTTGACGATGAATATGTGCAGAGCGTATTTTTATATGCTTTTCATTTTCAGTTATCTTATTCATGAATTGCTGGCGCTGAGCAGCCCCCGCAATTTTACTCGCTTTTTCACGAGCCTGTTGTAAAGCGGTTACTTTAGTCGCAAGTACTTTTTCAAAATCGGTTATTTGTGTTTGCTTTTGGCGAAGCTCAAACCAGAGTTGCGCTAAAAATACGCGCGTTTTAGTACCGGCTGGCGCGCCTAGCTCACCTGTTTCAATGCGCATAGCATCTAAAATATTACCGCCAATAATTTTACCTCGCGGATCGTTTGCTTTGCCTACACGTATTAACCGCCTAGCACTTAAATCACAATGTAGAGCTTGGCGTTCAATAAATAAATCTTGTTCGGATTTAATATTGCAGTACTGAGCATAACCAATAGAAATAGTTCGCTGAGCGGTTATAGAGCATGTAAATGCTTCCTCGCTTTCACGTTTTCTACCAATTGCACCAAGCATAATGGTTACCGCACTTTTACTTTCAACAGCTCCTGATTCTACAAAACCCAGTACCGTAATATCACCATTGGCTTTTACACGCATGCCGTCTTTAATATCGCCAGTAATAATTACGCTACCATCAAAATCAACGTGGCCTGTACTTACATCTACGTTATCAAAGCATAAAACGTCATCTACACGCATACCTCGGGGTAGGGCAACGGGCACACCTTTGCAGTCGGCAATAAGCATATTAGGATTATTAGGATCTACTTTTGTACCTTCGAAAGGCTGGAGTTGGTGATCTGTACCTGGTTTTGCACTAATTGAATCGCCAAATACCGTATAGCCATCTTCTCCAGGAGTAGCGGCAATACGCTGCATTAAGGGAGTACCAGGTTTTACGGTGATAATAGCGCCAAGATTTTTCATATCAACCTTACCACCTTCCTTAGCTTGTGGGCTAAGCACACGGTCTTGGGCTGTTGAGCATAAGCGCACAAATTTAGCATCGCTGCCTTTTTTAGGATTACGCCCATGTGCAATTATGGCGCTATAAGAGCTTCCTGCTGGTTTTTCAAACTGCTGGCCTAAAAAGGTATCAAGCGCGCGTGGGCTTATTCCTTTTTTAACACCTGCATCAGCAAGCGCTTTTTGCGCACCTTCCATAGACAAAAGCGCACCACCTTTAGCGGTAGTTAATGTTGCTTCTGCGACCATGTTTTTTTCATCAATATTAATGACAAGCGAAGCATCTACCGCTTTAGCAACGACAAGTGATACTTCCTGATAGTTTTTAGTTGGCGCAAAAAGCTTTCCAATATTGGCAATGACAGCTTCGTACTCACTAAACTCAGATTGTTCGAGCATTTGCGTAAGCTGAGTACTCGTAACAGGAAAGCCACTATCAATAGGGTGACTAACTAAAGAGACAAACCCTGTATTTTGATCAAATGAAAAAACCGACATTTATTAATTCCCTACTCTATGCCTGTTATTATTTTTGTTTTTTACAACTAAAGGTTTAGAAATGACAAAAACCTTAACTCCTTATTTGAACACAGGTTAAACACATTGTTAAGCAAATGTTTATATGGGCTTGCATAAACTAAATTTTGGTTACTTAATGCTCGGTTAGTGCACGCAATTAAAATAAAGCGTTACTAGGCCTTGAGTATCAGTACTTTACTCAGTTATACTGTTTGCACGCTCTGAATTGAGTTACTAATTCAGGGGCTGATTAGGATTCGACGGAATTCAAGAAGCCCAAGGTGCATGTCGAGGTGCGGTTTGCCTCGTTAAACAGCCGCAACCTAAAGTAATCGCAAACGACGATAACTACTCTCTAGCAGCTTAGGCTGGCTAGCGCTCCTTCCATGTATTCTTGTGGACTGGATTTTGGAGTGTCACCCTAACACCTGATCGCGACGGAAACCCTGGCCGGGGTTGAAGCGTTAAAACTAAGCGGCCTCGCCTTTATTTACCGTGTTTGTCCGGGACTTAAAGGTTAATTAAATGACAATACTAAACATGTAGTACCGACGGTCGAGGCTTTTCGGACGGGGGTTCAAATCCCCCCAGCTCCACCAATACAAGGTTTCCTAAAGTATCAGGAGACCTCAAAAACCCTTTAAAAATAACGTTTTAAAGGGTTTTTTTATGTCTGTGAATATCATTCAATATCGTAACATCCCACTTTTATAGTAACATTATATGTAACACTCCAATCAATGTTACTAAACTGGTGTTACATCATGGCTAAAATAGTTAAACCACTGACAAATACAGAGATTTCACAGGCTAAACCTAAAGACAAGGAATATAACTTATCTGATGGTGAAGGGCTGATGTTACGTGTAAAGCCTAACGGCTCTAAAATTTGGTTATTCAACTACACCCACCCGTACACCAAGAAAAGGAAGAATATTAGCTTTGGTGTTTACCCTGATGTCTCTTTAGCTAAGGCAAGAGCTAAACGATTAAGCGCTCGCGAGCAATTAGCCGATAATAGCGACCCTAAAGAAGTTAGAGAGCAAGAGCAATTAGCAGTAGAGCAAGCGCATTCAAATACATTTTATAAAGTATGTTGTGACTGGCATTTAGTGAAGAAAACAAAAGTATCACCAGATTACGCCATTGATATATGGCGTTCTTTAATGCTTCATATATTCCCCAAACTTGGCGAGCGGCCTATAAGCAAAGTGACGGCCACCAGCGTAATAGAAGTTTTAAATCCGATAGCTGCAAAAGGTAACTTGGAAACTGTTAGGCGTTTATGCCAACGAGTTAACGAGGTTATGAGCTTTGCAGTTAACACTGGTCTTATATACAGCAATCCGCTATCTGGTATTAGTGATGCTTTTGAAGCGCCAAAAGCTAAATTGATGGCAACAATAAAGCCCGATGAATTGCCCCAACTAATGAAAAGCCTTAACACTGCTAGCATTAAGCTAGTTACAAGGTGTTTAATTGAATGGCAACTTCACACTATGGTCAGACCTACAGAGGCGGCTGGGGCGCGTTGGGCTGAACTTGATTTAAAAAATCGTGTTTGGATAGTTCCTGCGGAACGTATGAAGATGAAACGAGAGCATACAGTTCCTTTATCTGATCAAGCTTTGCAGATACTTGAAACCTTGCACCCTATAAGCGGCCATAGAGAATATTTATTCCCCGCTGATAGAGACCCCCGCAAACATGCCAATAGTCAAAGCGCAAATATGGCATTAAAGCGCATGGGGTACGGTGGAAAATTGGTTTCACATGGTTTGAGGGCATTAGCTAGTACAGTATTAAATGAACAAGCATTTGACGCTGATGTTATTGAAGCGGCGCTTGCTCATGTCGATAAAAACGAAGTGCGTAGAGCTTACAATAGGGCTGATTATTTGGAGCGTAGACGGCATTTAATGCAATGGTGGTCTAGTCATATAGAAGATGCAGCAATCAACAGTATTACTCTAGCTGGTGGCGTTAAAGGGCTTAGGCTTGTAAATGGTTAATATGGAGAATAAGTGATGAACATTAATTTAGATAAACAAAAAGTATGTGAAGTTATGACGAAACATAAAGAGGCTCAAGGGGTTCTTTATTGTCTTGAATTATTAGGACAGAAGTTTGAGCAAGGGGCATTAAATAGTGCTTATAACTCAGTGTTTAAAACTTTAGGGTATTTAAGTGATAGTAATTCTTTAATTGATCACTTCACTGAGAATGAACCACAAGTAATATTATTGAATACATTAACTCAGAGTTATAAAACCGCTGTCTTGGCATATTCAGGGATTGACTTTTGTGTAATGGAAATTAGAAATAATGAATCTGAATCCTGTGAGATAAAAAGTAATTATACAAAAGCGTTATTTGCTGCACACTCAATATTGTTTGATTTAGTTGAGCTATACGAAAGCATGATAGAGAACCCACCAGCAGCACAAGCAGCTTAGCCGAGTTGGCAAAGCCTAGGATAGCTCCCGAAAAGGGCGCACACCCAAGCGCCTCTGGCTTTGTTCTTAATTATTGGGTATCGCGGGGGCGATATGGAAAATACTTGGGGTGAAAACTCAGGGCAATGGGTTAACTCTTTTAGTTTTCAAGAATCTGATATAAATACTTTAAAGTCATACTTAAAAGGGTTTTTCCGCAATACTATTGATGAGGAGTATTTTATTTGCTCTTTAGAAACAACCATTACTAAATATTTATTGATAAAAGCTGATCATGACCTTTTAGATAAGCGTAAAGAAACGATTAGTAAATTGAATAAAATAATAAATGGCTTAACTAAGTCTATAAATGCACTACAGTCGCTAGACTCCCATGCACAAGCTATTTATTCTCAGCATTGTTATTTTTCTGAATTTGATTTATCTGGTAGCAAGAATATAAACAGACTAACGAACAATCCTGCTGATGAATTATCAATAATGCTTGAAGCAGCACAGCAACAGCTAAATGATATTCATAAAGACAAATACACAAGAGATAACGCACTATCATTTTTAGTCGAGCATATAATAAAACACTGGCTTAAATACTCGGTTACTACACTGACGATAGACACTCGTAATATGCCTTGGCGAGATGTTACGCGAGGAAAGCGAACCCCAGAAATAGCCTTATGGCAAGTCGTGAAGTTAGCTCTACTCATTATAGGCACTCCCTTACAAGATCCCTCGAATCATATTAAAGATGCTTTAGAGCATTTACAAAGCTTAGATACCAACGGGGGATAAAGTTAAAATTAATTTGCGAATAAACCCCATTCCTAAGAAAGCAATAATGTACAGAATATCGTGTTATACCCGTTAGACACTAGGAAATAGCACGATGTACACAGAGAAAACAGAATTAAAAATTATACGTAAGCCAGAGGTATTAGCTTTATTTGGTTTGTCGAATGCATCCCTTTATCGTCAAATAACTGCAAATATATTCCCCCCTGCGTTCAGTCTTGGCTGTAGAGCTACGGGATGGTATGAGCACGAAGTTAAACAGGTTATCGCCGCTCGTGGTGCTGGCAAAACTGACGAGGAAGTAAAAACCTTAGTTAGTGAGCTGGTGGCCGCTCGTAAGTCTGCGGTATAGGTGGCGCTATGAATCATATTCAATTAACTCCACCAGCAAAGAAACCGCCAATAAAAGCATTATTGCTTCATCATTTTTATCAAGGTGGAACGCTTAATAGGTTTGAAGCAATAGAACAGTTTAATTATAAATCCTTAGCTGAGGCTATCTCAAAATTTAGAGCTATTCACTTTCTTGAGTTCTCAAGGCAAAGTGAATTTTCTCGTTGTCAAAATAATATGACGACTATCTGCCCCCGTTACTGGCTGACAAACAATACAGAAAACTTAGAGGCCGCTTATCACGTACTGGTGCATGAATTTGGTTATACCCCAAGTTTTAAACCAGCAGCTTAATACAAATATTAGTTAGGAGCTTTATTCTGTATGAGCGGCCATAATAAACCAAATATAAATTTCAAGCAGATAAATGATACAGCCCTAGCCAGCTCTGAACATGTAATTGTCAATTGGGTTCCCGATGGTGTTAGAAAGGGGGGCGAATGGGTAGCCTTGAACCCTACGCGGAACGATGGGGCTAAAGGCTCATTCTCAATAAATATAAATACAGGTGTTTGGAAAGACTTTGCTACTAATGACGGTGGGTCTGACTTGATTAGCCTTGTTGCATATGTTGAGAAGTGTAGCCAAGGGGATGCAGCTAAAAGCCTAAGCAAGTTTTTAGAGATAGCTGATAACACTATAAACACAAGTGCGCCAATACAAAGGCAATCTAAACCAGCAAATACTGCTAATGAATTTAAGCCGAACTTTAACCCACCAGCAAGCGCACAAAGTAAGTGCCCGTTAGAGCATCCTAAAAACGGTAAACCGTCAAAGTATTGGGATTACCTTTCTACTGATGGCGTATTGGTAATGCGTGTTATGCGGTTTGATTTAAATAAAGCCGGTCACAGGAAAAAAGATTATAGACCATTAGCATTTGGTTCTAAGGGCTGCGGCTCACAGCGCTGGCACTGGGCGCAATTACCAAATAATAGACCCCTTTATAGGCTTAATTGCCTTAATGCAATTAATGAGATTGTTATTTGTGAGGGAGAAAAGGCCGCAGATGCAGCCGTGGCATTATTCCCCAATAGCTTTGTTACATGTTGGGCTGGTGGCTCTAAAGCGATCACTAAAACAAACTTTACTCTCTTAAAAGATAAAGCCATTACTTTTTGGCCTGATAACGATGATGCAGGGCAGGCAGCTATTAATGGTTTGAAAGCCGAGTTAGATAAGGTCGGGGTGAAATCGTTTAATGTAATTGGGATAGGTTTATTTAAAGACTATAAGCCAGCTCATAACGGCACTTTAGAAAGTGGTGGTAAGTGGCCTGATAAAGCCGATGCATTTGACGCTATTGAGCTAGGTTGGACTCAAGAACATATTAAAACCGCCTTAGATAAAGGTTTATTATTTACCAATGAATTACCTGAAAGCAAAGCGGGCGCTGATTCTGTTCCATTTGGTTATAACATGGATGACCGAGGCATCTGGTATACAGATGATAAAAGTAATAGTAAACGTTTATGTAGTCCAATCGAGCTAATTGCTAGGTCTAGGAGTGGGTTAGGTGATGGGCGTAACTGGGGTATTTTACTGCGTTTTAAAGATTTTGACGGACAGGAAAAACTTTGGAACATACCGATGCAAGCTTTTGCTACCGATGGTGGCTCAGAAGTTATTAGGGGGCTATTAGAGCGAGGTTTGGATATTAGTTCCCACAGAGATGCAAAAAGAAAGATATTAGAATACTTGCAAGAATATGAAACAAGTAGGCGTATGTCGTTAGTTTATAAAATGGGGTGGCATAACAAGTCATTTGTATTACCTGATAGCGTAATAGGCTCTGATTCTAATGTTATGTATTACAGCGAGCGCCCAGCAATGTGTAAATTGGGTATCAATGGCACATTAGAGCTATGGAAAAGTAATATAAGTAAATATTGCTCTGGTAACCCCTTAGCTTTATTCGCGGTTAGTGCGGCTTTGTCTGCGCCATTGGTTGAGCTTATGGGTTATGAGTCAATGGGTTTTCATTTTTTTGGGGATAGTTCGTGGGGTAAATCTACTTTGTTAAATGTTGCGTGCTCAGTTTTTGGCAACCCTGAAAAATATAAATGTACTTTTAGAGCTACAGATAATGCATTAGAAAGCCTTGCATCATCTCATTCAGATATGTTGCTGGCACTTGATGAAATTAACCAAGTCGATTCAAGGATCATCGGCGATATTATCTACATGTTAGGTAATGGCCAAGGTAAACACAGAGCAAATGAACGTGGCCAAGCAGGAGACTCACAACATAGATGGAAATTGACTTATTTAACTAATGGCGAAAAAACATTAGAACAATACTTGTTAGAAGGGGGTAAAAAAGTCACTGGTGGTATGGAAATGCGCTTTATCGGAATAAAGGCCACTTTTAACGATAGTGAAGCAGATAAGAAAAACAAAGGGATATTTAATCATTGTCACGAGTTCGCTGGTGGTGCTGACTTATCGAATCACTTAAACCGCAATATGAAAAACAACCACGGGACTGCATTTCCTGAATTTATAAAAATGTTGGTTCAGCAAGATTTTAAAGAGTTGGTGGCTTGGCTCGTTAAAGAGGTTGATAAGTTTGTTTCAACTAATTTAACCGCTGAGGCTGGTGGTCAAGTACAACGCGCCGCCGCAAAGTTTGCCTTGGTGGGGTTATCTGGCGAACTAGCAACTAAATGGGGTATCACTGACTGGTCTAAAGGTGAGGCATACGCAGCCGCGAAAGAATGTTTTAACTCATGGCTTAACACTAGAGGCGGTGAGGGGAACATGGAGGATAAGCAGTTATTTGACCATGTTAAGCAGCAATTTGACTTATACGGTGAATCTAAATTTAAACGCTGGGATAAGTCCACTAAAACAATGGCTGATAATCCCAGTACGATAATAGATACCCATGTACCAACGCCCAGTGAGATGTGGGGGTATAGAGAGCATTTAGACAGTAAAAGCCCTCTTGATGGTGATACGCAAGACGTTATTTATTATGTTTATCCAACAGCTTTTGAAAAGGTTATATGCAAGGGGAATGATCACTTACGTATTGCTAGGCTACTTAGGGATAAAGGGGCGCTTGTATTGCGTGATAGTGAATTTAAAGAAAACCGTTTAAAGACGAAAGAAAGAATACCAGGCTCAGGTAAAACCATGCGCCAAATTTACAAAATTAGAGGCAGTGCCTTATTTAATGATAATACGGAGAAATCACATGACTGAAAGCAAAGACCAAGTTAACGACCACCAGCTCTACAAGCTGGTGGAAAATATTCACTATAACGTTGTTTCTGAAATTGCTGGTACAGGATGGGCTGCAAATTTCACACATACGGCCAAACCGATACCGCTTATTGCGTGGTTAACGGTTAAAACACCATCTAATAGTCAGTATAGTAATGGTTTAAATGGGGTTAAAAAGGTTGGTTTGGTTTGTCTTGATGGTGTGAATGTTGTTCCGTGTGATTTAGTAGATACGTTTGAATGCTATACAAATCATATTCCAACCATTGAGGATTATGGGGGGTAGCCTGTACTTATTTAAGTATACCCTAAGCGGTACATTAGCAACGAGTACAATTTATTACTTTAAGTGTACCTTTTAAACCTTGATTTTATATAACGGTACTTTATACTCTTAGCATCTTAGACTTAAAACGGTACGGTTATCATGTCAAAAGTTGGGTATGTTCGAGTTAGTTCAGTTGATCAAAACTTAGATAGACAATTAAGCGGTCTAAGCTTAGATAAAGTATTCGAAGATAAATGTTCTGGTAAAGATACCAACAGGGAAGGGCTAGCCTCCATGCTTGAGTATATCCGTGAAGGTGATGAGATTCATGTTCATGATATAAGTCGGTTAGCTCGTAACCTTGAGGACTTACTTACTTTGGTTAAGAGTTTAACGGCGCGAAATATATCAATCTATTTCCACAAAGAGAACTTAACCTTTACTGGTGAAAGCAATCCTATGCAAGATTTAATGCTCAGTATGCTGGGTAGTGTTTACCAGTTTGAACGCTCAATGATTAAAGAGCGCCAATTGGAAGGCGTAGAACAGGCAAAGGCTAAAGGTAAATATAAAGGACGGCCAACAAACATAAGCTTACATGATGAGATAAGAGAACTTAGAGCTGGTGGCTTATCTCTTAGAAAGATAGCAAATCAATGTGACTGTGCGTTATCTACAGTGCAAAGAGCATTGGCTTAATCAAATTAAATTCCCACTATCTTTAGAATGGGAATTACTATTTCTTTTAGTGGGAACGGTTAAGTTATTTAATAACAATAGGTTAGTTTAACCATTCCCACTTTCCCACTATTCCCACCCCCTTTCCCCCTGTCCTGTATTGTAGTGCGGGTTTACTATCAGTATTAAGGTATTAATGCCAGTCATGGCAAGGGCTACAGGCTCATTAGTTTATTTTGCCAAGGTACTTTAAAGGTTTTCATTTATGCGAGGCAGATGTCGCGAGTTTTTAACAGCTACTATTTTCTATAGGGGGGTTCCGGTTCTTATTATTGGCCTGTGATAAGTGGGGGGATAGTAAAAGTCTATCGGTATGCTACGAACACCGCCGCCTTAATGAGATTTTTACGTAAGCTGTGAAATAAAGTAAAAAACCCAATAATGAATAGATATTCATTACCCTAGTTGTTTTATTTGAGCTGTAGTTATTTAGTATTACTTTATTGATGGTGCTAATAGCATCAAGTAGGTTTTATAAATATGCTCTAAATTACCCTTAACTTAACTGATGGCCGCACTTCAAAACGTAAAACAGAGCGCGAGAACCAGATACCAGCTTTTTACAGTGGGAATAGTGGGAAACTGGGAATTTTATAGGTAACTTATTAATAAATAATGCTCTTATTGATTCCCACAATGCACGGTAGCAGTTCCCACTGCTTAATTAGTGGGAATATAAGCGGACTAGATAAAGAGGTCTAAGGGTTGGTTTAGTAAGCTTAATCTTTGATAAGGTGGTTTCCATCTTGATATTTACCTAGATTTAGTACCATTAAATCAACTATTTCAGGTATTGAAAAAAGGTCTTTATAAGGAATGTATAGATTATCTTTGGCTTTATTTAATATTCCGTGCTCATTTCTATTCTTAAATTTAAATCCCGTAATAAATATTTCTATAAAAAAGCCTTCGAATAGGAAACAAGCCGTAATGGTTTTACGCTCGCCCTTACTCACCCTACAAAATGGGGCACACAGTATTTGCTTTATGTCTTCTTGGCTGAAACCACCAGCTTTTCTATCTATAACTCTGGAAATCTTGACGGGTATTTCATTATATTCAATGCATTGATTACCTAATAAGACTACTTTTAATAACCTTTGATGTTGTTTAGTGATGTGGGTATTTTGGTATGGCCTTTGGCTTGATAAAGCTGAACGGTAATAAATGGATAAGAAATAAAGCATAAGCTTATATTGATCAACTCCACAGAAAGTTAAGCAGGTAGGCGTTTTTACGCAATTTCGATGATCCCTTAGAGCTTTTAAAGAATAGCGCTCATATTCGTTATTCAGGTGAAGCTCACACTCAGAGCATAACTGTAATTCAGCCCAACTATCAGAGCTATAATCTATTGGTGAGTTGTTATCACGGATAGTTATTCCCTTTCCTGAATTTGTTTTAAAAATTCTTTTGAATACTGCGTTACCTATAGCGTGCGATAACTGCAATTCCTTTTCTTGTTCACATAATTTGCATATACCTAATGTGCTCATATCTACTCCCTTAGTGTTAAATGTTTGATGAACTAAACTGATTGTAAACCAATCTTACCACCAGCAACTTATAAAATAGGTTAATAGGGGGCTAATATATTATTTAAATAGCTCTGATTATGAGATAAATTCATATTAGGACGGGGGTTCAGTTGCATTTTAAGCAGGATATTGATGTAACACCTAATGTAACAATAGGTGTTTTTTAAATTAGTTAAGTATATATATAACAATGTCATACGTGGTAAATTCAAATCCCCCCAGCCCACCAATAAAGGTTTTTGAACTCGTTATTCGAAAACCATAAGAAACCCGCAAATTTGTTAATCCAAATTTGCGGGTTTTTTTATGGAATTTATAAAGTAAAAATAGAGTTTAAGAATGTCTTATTGCGCGTAGCTTCATTTTAATTGCAATCACAAGCAGGCTAAATAACGACAGCATACTTATTAACAACGTTAGATTAAGTATAGGGTTACTTGGCTCGTAGGTAGTGACAGGAGAGTTGTTTGTAGTTTGCGAGTTTTGTTGTTGCCTAATATAGCTTTGGCTGATCCAATCTACCGCGTTTATCCATTGTACTTTGGCGGGATCAGTATTGTTTAGCTTCACTATTGCATGTTTATCGTTATCTAAGCCTTTTGAAAGTTGTACCAGTTGCTGCCAAAATTCATTTTTAGGGCCTAGGTCGTCTATTTCTTGCAGGTGCTGTTGTAATTTATCACCCCCCATCGTTTTTATATCAGCTTGTCCTGTACTTTGCGCGTAGCTATTTATTAGTGATGAAAAGCGACTAAAGTACTCATTATTTTTTTGTAGGGTAGGGTTAGCTGCTTGCTCGTTTGTTACTTTTTGTGCTGGTTGATTTAGGCTATTTTGATCAATCAAATATTGTTTATAATTTTGGTAACTTAAGTTGTTTGTAGTTGTGTTATTTGTAGTTCCATTATTTAGAGTGCCAAAATTGTTTTTAAGTGCATTAACACTGATCCCTACGCCTATTATGGTAATAATACAAAGTGCGCAATAGCAAAAGTACAATCCGCTTTTTAAAGTGTTACGCAGTAATTTATATTTATTATAACTTTGCTTAATAGCTGCAGCTGTATTTGGGGCTTCGTTTGTATCTAGGCGTTCGTTTTGTATTGAAATACTTTTGCCGTCAGTACTTTCACTAATGTGTTTATCTGTATTTTTGTTGTGCTCAGTGAGTGCTATTTGATTATTTTTAGATTGAGAGGTTACAGTAGAGAGTTGCGGTTCTACTTTAGTAATTAATCCTAGCTTTTTTAGTGAGGATTCTGTTTTAACAGCATCAATACTCGATAAGTCTTTTTTTAAAGCGTAAGCTTTTCCATCAAATAACTGAACAACAATATTATGAGGAATATTTAGAAGTTGGCTAAGTTTTTCTTGGGCAGAGGTAAGGTCAGTATTTTGATATAACTGACCATTAAAAACAATTTTAAATGTAGCGCTCACGTTAGTACCTTGCTTGTGTAATTCCATTTTTGGAATTTTATTTTTATTATTTGATACACAAAGCTAATTTAACAGATAAAGGGTATGCTTTCTAATGATTTGTGATTAAAAAAAGCCTTAACAAACAGCGTTAAGACTTTGGCGTGTAGCTGTTACTTTACTTTATCGTTTTGCGAGTGATTTTACAGATTGCTTTTGATCACTGGCAGGTTGGGTTGCTTTGTCTATTAATGTTTCAAGTGGTTTATTTCGAACGCACATAAGTACTTTGTTCATTGCTTGGCATGTGCCTGTCGCTTTTTTATCATGGCTTGTGTAGCTACAACCTTCATTAATGGCTTTTTCTTCACATGCTTCCCAAGGCGCGTTTGAGCCGTGGCCTGCATGACTTAGCGCTGAGCATGAGGTAGCAAGTAAAAAGCCAGTGGTTAGTGCTTTTATTACGTTAAATATTTTCATTAGTATCTCAGTTAATTATTTAGCCAGAATGCGACTTATCTTGCGGTAGGACCTTTAAAACAACCAATAAACATGTTTTCAGATACATCGGCTGCATGGTAGTGGTATCCGCGTGTATCGTCGGTGTGGCCTCTACATTCGTCTAAATCAGTGGGTTCTAATCCATCTTCGTTAAGCATGCCAAATATACCAAATCCATCGAGTGCATAACCCATCATGGCGGCATGACCGTCTGATTGGATTTGTGTTTGGCTACAGCCTGCTTCACCGTGGTAGTGATAACCTGCTACTAAGTTAATATGGCCAGCGCAATCATCAAAGGCTGCAATAGTATATGCGCCTAAAATAGCCTCAACAGGGGCGGGTGCAGCAAGTACAACACCATTGAGAGCAACACCTACATTAGCGTTACCAATACTGCTATTTTGAGTGGTTGCAACAGGCGTTATTGGAATTAAAAATGATTCTGATATACCGCCATCAACATAATCAATAGAGCATTCTACGCAGTGGTTTTGGTATTGCTCCTCTACGTTTGGACGTGCAGCACCATCACACGATTCTTGTGTGTCTGTTACATTTACAAGGCCAGTACCTTCGTCGTATAGCTGCCAATGGCTATCGTTATATAATGTTGGTAGATTTAAAATAAAGTCGCCAGTTATATCGTAAACCTCACCGGTGCCATCAAACCAAATACCGGCTTCGTCTGCTGTTGATGTGATATTTCTAGGGCAGAATACACCAATCTCGTAATTTGAAGGCGCACCGGCTATATCAATTTTGTAGCATGAAGCTTCATCGCCATTACTTAGCGTACATGTTTGAGTTGTAATTGATGAAATGAGCGCATCGCTTTCAAAGTTAAAAGGGTCAACTTCAACAACGAAATCGGTTGAAGTATCTGTTGTAGTGCCCTCATCGGTGGTTGTTTCAGTTACGACGGTATTTTCAGCATCACTACCGTTACAGGCAGCTAAGCCCAGTGCAAGTATGCACACTGTAAGCGGTGCTAAAATTAGTGCGTTAAGTTTTCTCATCAGAAATATCCGGTAATGAAGTTGAATGTATAATATTTGTTAAATGTGCAAACAAAGTGCAAAAACAACGCAACATAATACATTGCCTGAAATAGAGACTTATAACACTTGCTATAGGTGTATTTTGTACCTTTTATTGTTTAAAATACTGCGACTTTAAAGTACCTAAATAGGCAGTGGAGTTTTATGGACTTTTTACTTCCCGACAGTATGTCTTTATTTTTGTTTCTATTAATGATGATCACCGCTGGCTTTACTTCTTTTATATCTGCTGCATTTGGTGCGGGTGGCGGGCTAATGTTGCTTGTTGTTATGGCGTCGTTTATGCCTATGGCAGTTGTTGTGCCTGTGCATGGTTTAGTGCAGCTTGGCTCTAATGCAAATAGGTTATTACTCAGCTTTAAGCATATTGATAAAAGCATGTTTGTATATTTTGCGTTAGGCGGCTTAGTAGGGGCGGGGTTATCAAGTTTTGTTATTGATGATAAATCGCTTGATGCTATGAAGTTAGTGGTCGCTATTTTTGTTATTTATTTACTGTGGGGTAAAACACCGCCAGTAAAATTAACCTCTAAGTTATGGCGTATGGTCGCCGGTGGCATAACGACTTTTATTTCTATGTTTGTGGGAGCGAGCGGGCCATTAGTTGGTAGCTGTTTATATATAAATAATTACGAAAAGTTAAAATTTACGGCAACGTTTTCGAGCATTATGAGTGTGCAGCATTTATTAAAAGCGGTAATTTATGGTGCTGTTGGCTTTAGTTTTTGGAAATGGATGCCGCTTGTAATTGCTATGATAATAAGTGGTGCTGTAGGTACTTGGTTTGGAATTAAATTACTTAAAAGTATGTCTGGGGATAGATTTGAGCGTATTTTTAGAGTCGTTTTAACGTTTTTAACGCTACAACTCGGTTGGCAAGGTATTAAAATATTACTCCACTAATTTACTTAGTGGAGTAAATTTAATTTTATTAAACATAAATCACTTAAGCGAATTAAACAATTCATTGCCTAAAAACTACCGGTGCAGAGCGACTACACTGTAATTTTTGGGCTTATCGATGAACTATACTAATCTGCAATAATTGTTTATACGTTTAAATAAATTGGTATTAAAGCTTATTTAACAGCGGCTTTAATTGGTTTGTCGCCATCAAATAACTCAAAAATGCGGTTACTAATAAATGAGTTAGTCGCAATATGTAATAATGCATTGGCTACGTTTTCGCGGCTAATTTTAGCCTCAGAACGATCACTTGGTCGCTGCGTTGTTACTTGCATTGAAGCACTATCATCAGTCAGTGTACCAGGGCGAACAATGGTATAATTTAAACCACTATTTATTAAGTGCTCGTCAGCCATGTGCTTGGCAACTAAGTAAGGTTTTAAATCACCTTGAATCGAATCTGGGTCGTCTGCACCGATTGAGCTGACCATAATAAAGTGTTTAACGCCATGCTCTTTTGCAAAGGTAGCTGCTTTAGTTGCAGCCCATAAATCAATAAGTACAGTTTTATCATCGCCTGTACTTCCGCCAGAACCTGCAGCAAAAATCACTTGGTCACAGCCTTTTATTGCTTTGCCAAAATCGCCTTCAAGATCTTGCTCAACAATAGTTAAAAAAGAGCTGTTTAAATCACTTAGCTTATTTTTGTCACGCACTAATGCCACAACATTTTGCTCATTTTTTAAAAGTAGCTCAGTTGCCATTTTACCTATTTGTCCGCTTGCGCCAATAATTAGGGTCTTACTCATAATTAACTCCTTCCAATAAATAGTAAAAGTAATGTGCTTATAAACAGACCTTGGGGTAGGGGATAATTTTTAAAGGGTAAAAAAGAGTTTAAATGAGCTAATTTCAAAAAATACTTTAATTAAAATTCAATACTTAACTGAGCATTAAAATTAGCGGCTTTTGGTGTGTTTTTTAGAACTTTTTATTCAACCATTATACTCACTTCGGTCACATAACTACGGCGATATAGACTAATACGAACCTTATGTTCTTGGTAATTATAAAACAAAGTGCGATATGTATTATTGCCGTTTGTTTTTAACGGCTCACCTAATTTTTGCTGATAAAAGCGAGCGATATCAGAAATTGAATCTGTTAAATAACCAGTGCGAACCATTGGGTATTCACCTGCTACATCCATTGTTGTAACAAACTCTTCAGGAAGTGGGATTTCAGTGACGTTTTGGCTAAGCACATTAAACGATAGAGTGCATAGCAGTATTATTAAAAATGCTAAAGTTTTCATTAAAGTCCTTTAAATAATAAATTCCATTTATTGGGGCTCATTTTACCTCAATAAGCACCTTTGTCATTTAAATTTTATTACGAATTAAATCTCGTACTATAAACCGAGCAGGGTGAATAGCTTGGCTTACACGTTCGCTTAATGGGCGAGGCTCGTTATTTAAACAACTTACGAGATGTTCTGCACTTAGCGGTGCGCTACATAAAGCGCGGGCGCCAAAGCCGGTAAAAATATGTAGGCCTTGTTGTGGCTTATTAAGTTGCTCGTACTGATAGCGTTTACCTAAACGTAGGTTAGCAAAGGCCATTGTATAATCACTTTGTTCGCACCATTGCCCTGCCATTGGTAGGTGATCTATAAATGTGCATCGTACAGCTGCTTTTGCCGAGGTAATATTGCCAAGGGTTGAGGCAAATTCACTTTGCTGATAAAAGCTAAGTAGTTGCTCTTGGTTTAATTGGTTGTCGAGCGCTGTAACTTGACGGCTTTTGGTGTTTTTTTCAAACGTGGCTCCCATACAGTGATGATCTAAATAGGCTGGGGTAAAATACCCTTTATGGCACAGCACTGTTTTAAGTTTACGTGATTGCTCACTTGCCTCAATATGTGAAACTTGCCCGCGTACGCCTACTATTGGTAGCGCTTTTGTTTGCTCAAATGCATCACTGTGCTCGCCTGCACAAATAATTACATCACTAAAAGGACCTAACTGCTCATCATTCGTTAATAAAAACCAACCGCTGTCAGTTTTTTTAAGCTGTTTTATATTGCAGTTAAATACGCTTTTAAATGGGTTTATGCTATTTGCAGCGCTTAACATGGCGTTTACTAATTGCGGAGGGTTAACCCAGCCGCCTTGCTCAAAAAACACGCCCGAATAACCTGTTTCTACGCCGGCTATTTCGTCGCCTTGCTCTGCGGTTACGTTGTGCATTAGCTGGGTTGGCCACAGTTGTTTTTGTGCTAAGTTTTCATGTTTATCGGCCAGAGTTTTTTTTACTGCGTGTTGTAATACGCCGCACCAATCGTAATCAAAATTAAAACCACTGCTAAGTAAGTTGTTATATAGGCGTCTAGCGTATAAAAAGCTATGTGCGAACAATTCACTGTGCGGCGAGTTTTTTGCTTGTAGGTGAGGGTAAATAGCGCCTTGCACATTGTGCGATGCCCCCATAGCTGGTTTTTCATCTTGGCAAAATAATTGGCTTGCTATGCCTCGTTTAGCCAAGCTATATAAAATGCAGCTACTGGCTATACCGCCGCCAATGACCGCTACATTTTTTAAAGCACTGCTATCTTGATGAAAATATGCAGGAGCTGATTGAGCATCATTTACGCACTCTAGTTGGCCAACAAGCATATCTCTTTTTTGGCCAAAGCCTTTGGCTTTTTTAGTATTAAAGCCTGCATCAATTAATCCACGGCGAACAAAACCTGCTGAAGTAAATGTTGATAAGGTTGCACTTGCCCTTGATATATTGGCCATAGAATTAAATAAACTTTGCTGCCACATTTCGGGGTTTTTACTTGGCGCAAAACCATCTAAATACCAAGCGTCAACAATTCCTGTTTGCGGATAGCTCATTGCTTGTATTGATTCAAGTGCATCACCAAAGTATAAATCGAGAACAACAAGTCCATTGTCAAATTCGAGTCTGTGGCATCCTTCTAAATTAATTGGGTATTGTTTAGATAATTTGTTACTAAAGGCGCTTAATGAAGGCCATGCCTGTAGTGCTTTGTTTAAATCGTCTATGTGCAGAGGATATTTTTCAAATGAAATAAAGTGTAAGCGTTTAACACCATTATCTAATTGATTTTGAACTTGTTGACGTGCAAGGTGGTCAGTAAAGCGTTGCCATGTATTTAAAAAGTTTAAACCTGTACCAAAGCCGGTTTCGGCAATAACAAAATGTGGCTGGTCATGATTTTGTAATCGTGCATCTATATTATTTTGCTCATAATACACATAATGCGATTCAGCTAAGCCATCGTCATTAGAAAAATAAATATCACCGAAGTCATTAGCGAAAGGTGTACCTAAATTATTAAAGTGTATATGTGCATTTTTGATCATGATTTTTTAATTTTATAGATATATTTTTTAATTATTTTACGGGTTTTCTTTGAAATAGTCTGGCGTTATTTATAAGCTAGCAGTTCAGAGTACAAGTGTACGCTAGAAAGCTGACCACTTAGGTGATTAAATTCGCGTAAAATAGAATGCAATTAAGTATTAAGCTAAGGGAATTACCCATGAGAAGAGCTGTAATTACAGGTATCGGTGTTGTATCAAGTATAGGTAACAACAAAGAAGAAGTATTAGAATCGTTAAAAACGGGCAAAAGCGGCATCGCTTTTAATCAAGAATTTGCCGATTATAAGTTACGTAGTAACGTATCGGGTAAAATTGATATTGACGTTAAAGCACACGTTGACCGCAAAGCAATGCGCTTTATGGGAGATGCTGCTGCTTACTCTTATATTTCAATGACGCAAGCAATTGAAGACTCAGGTTTGTCTGACGACCAAGTATCAAATGAGCGCACGGGTATTATTGTTGGCTCTGGCGGTGGTTCGTCTAAATGGCAAGTAGAAGCTGCTGATATTTTACGTGAAAAAGGCGTAAAACGTGTAGGGCCTTATATGGTGCCACGCACTATGGCGAGCACTACATCTGCTTGTTTAGCAACACCATTTAAAATTAAAGGTGTTAACTATTCAATTAGCTCTGCATGTGCAACATCTGCGCATTGTATCGGTAATGCCGTAGAGCAAATCCAGCTTGGCAAGCAAGACGTTGTGTTTGCTGGTGGTGGTGAAGAGCTACACTGGACATTGGCAATGGAATTTGACGCTATGGGCGCACTTTCTACTAAATACAATGAAACACCTGAAAAAGCATCTCGTACATATGATGCAAATCGCGATGGTTTTGTTATTTCTGGCGGTGGCGGTATTGTTGTAGTTGAAGAACTTGAACATGCACTTGCACGTGGCGCGCACATTTACGCTGAAATTGTTGGCTACGGTGCAACATCAGATGGCTACGACATGGTTGCTCCATCTGGCGAAGGTGCAGCACGTTGTATGCGCCAAGCTATGCAAGATGTAGATAGTATTGATTACCTAAACACGCATGGTACATCTACACCAGTAGGTGACGTTAAAGAGCTAGGTGCGATACAAGAAGTGTTTGGTGGTAAATCACCAATGATCAGCGCAACTAAAGCAATGACGGGTCATGCCCTAGGTGCTGCAGGTGTTCACGAAGCTATCTTCTCATTATTAATGCTAGAGCACAGCTTTGTAGCACCTTCAATTAATATTGATGAGCTAGATGAGCAAGCGACAGGTTTAGATATTATTACTGAGCGTCGTGATGTTGAGTTAAATACTGTAATGTCTAATAGCTTTGGCTTTGGTGGCACAAACGCGACTTTAGTGATGAGTAAGTACAAAGGTTAATTTGAGCTTATAAGCCCTATATGCAAACGCATAACTGGGCTAAATAGTCCAAAACAAAAAAGGAAAGCCGAGGCTTTCCTTTTTTATTATCGAAAGTTTAATTAACCTTCGTTATGTTCTTGACGCGCTTGCTCAATTTCGTCTGCAATTTCTTGCGCTTTTTGCTTAGTTTTTTCAGTTAACTCGCCAGCAGCTTCTTTGCTTTTAATCCATGCGTCAACCGCAATCTCTTTGCCGTCGTCGTACATGTCTAAGCCCATTGCTTTACTTTGCTCTAATAGCTCGTTTAAAGACTCGTCATTTTTAAGATCGTTAGTTGTCTCTTTAACGTCGTTCCATGCATCACCAAGCTTTTCTTGCATTTGTGCGCTTTTATCTTTTGCATCTTCTTTAACTTCGTTGGCATCTTCACAACCAGTTAATGTAATTAAAGTGCCTAATAAAGCTAAACCTGCTAATTTATTCATGTGCTATCTCCTTTAGAGACTGATAATTAATTCGAGGCAGACTATACAACAATGAAAATGAACGCCCCCGTAACAAAACGATTAAATTTTAAATTAATGAATGAGCATGATTGGCCTCAATTATTTGAACTCGACCAAGACCCGGCTGTAATGCAGTATTTAACACGAGGTGAACCTACCTCTTTAGAGCAAATAAAAAATGAGGGAGTGCCTCGTATGCTCGCATATCGAAATGAGCTTAAAGGCTGGGGGCTGTGGAGTATCACTATAAAGCAAACCAATACATTTATAGGTTGGGTATTAATAAGGCCTATGGGCTTTTTTACTGATGCACCAAACTACAGTGATATTGAAATAGGCTGGCGCTTTAAGCAAGCAAGTTGGGGGCATGGTTATGCAACCGAGGCGGCTTTAGCATTATGTGATGAACTTATAAAGCAAGATGACGTTAAGGCGATAAGTGCAACGGCACTAAAAGATAATACGGCCTCTATAAATATAATGAAAAAGCTAGGTCTGCAATTTATAAAAAATTATACACATACAGACGAGCAAGGCGACTTACCTGCGGTGCTTTATTCAAAAAGTGTTTAAAGATGATTAAATATCAACAGTATAAAGATTGACCTGTCCTTAAGTGACGTGCATTAATAAGAATGCGTAACTAAAAAATAATAAATTAAGGATGTTGTATGGGATTGCTTTTTTCACCACGTAAATTAATTGTCAAAAGTGTGCTGGTTTTACAGTTCGCTGCTTTTAGTGTTTTAGCGCAGCCTTTATCGCAAAGTGCGGTAGCAATGCCTGACTCGTTCAGTGCCGATGCTGCTAAAAGTATATTAGAGCAAGGCGGTAATGCTGTTGATGCGGCTATTACGGCACAATTTGTACTTGCAGTAACGCTTCCTGAAGCCGGCAATATTGGCGGCGGGGGATTTATGCTTATTCAAAAAGATGGCAAGGGCGATTTTATAGATTATCGCGAAACAGCGCCAACAGCGGCTCATCGTGATATGTATTTAGATGAGCAAGGTAATGTTATTGCAAATAAATCAATATATGGTATTCACGCAAGCGGTGTACCTGGCAGTGTAGCGGGCATGTGGCTTGCCCATCAAAAACATGGCACTTTAAAGTGGGAAGAATTAGTACAACCAGCGGTAACGTTGGCTGAGCAAGGGTTTGTAGTTCCGCCTAAGTTAGCAAAAGGTGTGAGCAATTATATAGCCCACCTAAAAGAGCAAAAAATAAATGTAAACTTCGAAAAATACTTTGCTGATGTAAAAGCTAATAAAGTATTTAAGCAACCCGAGTTAGCGGCAACGCTAAAGCGTATCCGTGATAACGGCCAAGATGGGTTTTATAAAGGCGAAACTGCAAATATTATTGCTAAATTTATGCACCAACATGGCGGTATAATTAATCAAGATGATTTAAAAGGTTACACCGCTAAATCACGTACACCTATTAAAGCGAGTTGGAATGGTTATGAAGTACTTACTTCTCCACCGCCGAGCTCAGGTGGTATTGCTATTTTACAGTGGCTTAAAATGTATGAGCTACAAAAACCAGATGCGGGCTTAGCGCATAACTCTACTCAGTATGTACACTTACTTTCTGAAATAGGTAAACGTGTATTTGCAGATAGGGCGGAGTATTTAGGCGATCCTGATTTTTTTGATGTACCAGTCAACGCATTAACTAATATTAACTACCTCAAAGAGCGCAGTAATGGCATTTCGTTAACCGCTATCTCGACTACCGAAAATATTAAACCGGGCCTTAAAGAAAGTGAGCAAACTACACACTTTTCAATCGTTGATAAAATGGGTAACGCTGTCGCAAATACCACCACAATAAACTTAGGGTTTGGTAGCGGTGTAGTTGTTGAAGGTGCAGGGTTTATTTTAAATGATGAAATGGACGACTTTAGTGCCAAACCAGGCGTTATGAATGTGTTTGGTGCAATAGGCGGCAAAGCTAACGAAATACAGCCGCACAAGCGTATGCTTAGCTCTATGACGCCTACAATACTCCTTAAAGACAACACCGTTAAAATGGTGACAGGCTCGCCTGGTGGCACAACAATTATTAGCTCTGTGTACGAATCTATTTTAAATGCGGTAGAGTTTGATATGACTGCAGAGCAGGTTGTAAATAGCCCTCGTTTTCATCATCAACTGTGGCCTAAAAATATAATTAGAACACACATAGGTTTAACCGATAGCGTAAAAGCAGAGCTTACAAAAATGGGCTACACCATAGATGAGAATCACTTTGGTGACTTACACGTTATTATTAATAAAGAGGGCCAATTAGATGCCGCTTCTGAAGCATCAGGACGTGGTAAATCAATTGTTTTTTAAATAAAAAAACACCGCGCTAAAAGCGCGGTGCTTTAAACAATACAAAATTATTGAGTATCAATTAAATCTTCAACACCCACTATTAGCCATGGAGCATCGTCTGAAATTAGACGCTCTAAGTGCCAAATTTCTAAAATAGGCTCTTCTTTTTTATCGCCTAAATCACGGTACTTACCTTTAAAGCGAACACTAATCTGCCACGATTGCGCGTTTGTATCTGCGCGCACAAGTTCGGCATCAATAAACATCACTTCTGTTTCTACGCTTTGTATAGCTTCACGTTCAGCTTTAAACTCGGCAACAAGTGCAGGGCTTAAGTATTCAGCCATTGTGGTGTAATCGGCATTGTTCCATGCAGTTTGTAGCGTATGGTAATGACTACGGGCACCTTGCAAAAAGCCATTAACGTCAAAGTTAGGTGGTAAATTAAAAGGCACACTTTCACCTTGTGGGGCGCTGCTTGCAAAGGCTGAACTTGTTGGTTGCTCGATAGGTGCTTGTTTAAAAGCATTTTGCTGAGCACTTGTACTTGCACTGGCAAGTTGTGGGGCACGATTAGCACGTAAAAAGCCCGTTACTAGCTTAAATAAAATAAAGAGTCCGCCAGCTAATAAAATCATTTCTAATAGCTGAAAACCTTCAAAATCGTCGCCTAGCATTGCTGCAATTAAGCCACCCGCTAAAAGTCCCCCAAAAACGCCTGCCATAATGCCTTTTTTATTCGATGTGGCTTTAGGTGCAGCTGTAGGTGTTGTTGTATCTGTTTGTTGTTTTTGCGCTGTTTGTTGTGTTGCAGGTGTCTGTCCGCGTTTACTGCTGCCAAACTTTTTACGTGCATGTGCATCAAAACTGGCTGTACATAACAATGCCAATAATGAAAAAATAACGATGATGTTCTTCATGAAATTCCCTAATTAAAATCGAGCCGCGATTATAATTTACTTTCTTTAGGAATTTAATTAATTACTTTAAAAATCAGAGGTTTTGGGGAGTGAAGAAACGCTTTGTTGGTGAGTATATAATCAAAAAACCGCTCAGTAGAAACTAAGCGGTAAATTTGTCTATTTTAAAGCCAACGAATTGCGCCAGTAACGCGTTCGTTATATGTATCTAGAGGTGCTCCAAGACTTGCCACTAAAATAGTATCAGCTTGTGAGCCACGATTAATGTGACCTTCAAAGCGCTCATCGCGGAAGTTGTCATCCCCAAAACCAAATGATTTATTTTCAGAAGGCACTATAAATACCGTCATAGGACCAAAGTCAGACTCAAATATTAAATGCAGTCCTTTTTCGCCTTTAAAATCACAAAACATCGCATAAGTTACAGCGCCAGGAAGTTCATCAAGATGACCACCTAATACTGCAAGCTTGTCGTTGACGCTTTGTAGGCTAATGGGCTCTTTTTTATCAAGCGCATTAATTTCGTAGTACACATGGGCAAGCGCATGCTCACCTGCTTCATGTGCAATATTTTGCTCTGTACTAAAAAAGAAGGCACTAATCGCCACTACAAAAGACGCTGCTAACGCAAGATGTACACGATCAAACTTAAAACGCGATCGAGCATCAACCACGTTTTTACCAGTTGCTTGTTCTTCTTGGAGTGCTTTTTCTTTTAACGATGTGTTTAAAAGAATGCGGTCTGCAAGATTTTCAGGCACAGGTATATCTAAAGAATCTTGAATGAATTTATCAAAATCTTTCATATCGTTAATAAAACTTTGTCGCTCTGGGTTATTGTCAGCAAACTCCATAAGCTCCTTGTCAATGTCGTTTGGCTGCGCAATAGTGCGGCGACGAAACTCAAGTTCATCCATTATTTTGATGCCCCTTTAAGTTGTTCATCATCACGGCTTAAAGCCTCTTTAAGTTGATTTCTGGCACGGTATAAACGAGTCATTACCGTGTTTTTATTTAAATTAAGTATGCTTGCAATCTCTTCACCAGAGCAGCCCATTACAACTTGCAGTAATAATGGCTCTCGGTATTCATCAGATAGCAGTGCAATCTGGCGTTGAATTACCGTTTGTTCCATTTCATCGTCTAATGAATGGCTGGTTTCATCAACAAGCGTATCGTTTTCTACGTCGCTGTAATCAAACTGTTTACGTTCAAATCGGCGTGCGTTTTCTCTTCGTAATATAGTAAGCAGCCAAGGTTTAGCTGCCTTTTGATCAAGTAAAGAGTCGAGTGAACGCCATGCGCGTAAAAACGTTTCCTGTACTAAATCATCTGCTATGTGCGGATCACGGCATAACCAATAAGCAAAGCGATAAAGCTCTTTATTGTAAACGTGGACCAAGGCTTCATAACGCTTTTGTTTCTCTGCCATATCGATTAAGACCTGATTGTTTGATTTTTTCTTTCCAAGCATAAGCACTTTTTTAATTAAAAATTATTAGTTATTGCAAAAAAGACCTGAGGTTCGTAGTTATTAATCATAAAGGTCTTTTAATACAGTTTGTTGCGACTTTGATGCCTGAGTTTGATAGATCTCAAGAATTTTAATAATAGCATTAAGATCCGTGTTTGCGCCTTTATTACTATAAAGTTGTGCCTGCAATTGGCTAATGAGACCATTAAGCTCGCTGCTGTTTACGTGGATGCAGAGCTCATCAATCGCGCCAACATTTTTATGGGTCACCTTTACAGAAAAGTTATTTAATGCGGTGTAAAAGGCTTTCACATCGTGTGTTTTGGCTAATGCTTTAAGCTCGTTTAAGCTTGGCTGAGAAGTACCACGGGTGTTTAGCTGTAATTTTTCAGTCGTATCTTTAGTAGAACGGCTTATTAAGTAAAAAATTACAGTACCAATCCATAAAATATACCCTAAAGCGGCAACAACTATTAACCAAAGAGGAGTATCACTTTTAGTTTCAATAGGTTGTGTGCCAGTTGCTTGATTCGAAATATTTTCAAGAGTAGGTGAATTATTTGTGCTGGGTTGTGGGTTTGCTATGGCTGTATTAGGCGCGGTAGTACTTGGTGTTACTGTAATAGTACGCTTTGGTAATGTAGCTACACTAATACGGTTCATTTTGGTATTAAACCAAGGCAGCTTTATTTCAGGCAAAGTATAAGTACCTGGTTTTTGCGGCAGTAAGGCATATGATGCCGTTTGTTGCGATACAACGCGTCCGTCTCGCACTGCATTGTTATTTTCTTTTTTATCAGGATAGCTGCGTATGCCATCAATAGTAGGCATAGAGATTTCAGGTAATTGCTCTTTTGTAACTCCAAGCGCGGTAAGCGTAATAGTACGTGTTATAGGCGTACCTACTTCTACTGTGTTGTCGTTAGGTTGCCATTCTTCATCAAGGTTAACCAATTCGCTTGGTAACCATGCGCCTTTATAGTCACTCGGGATTGGTTTTATTTCTACTTGCTGATCATCGCCAAGAGCAGATACCTCCAGTTGGCGGTAATTTTGCTGTACTCGCCCTTGAAAAGCGGGGCCTGCAATCGTGTAGGCACCACTTTTTTGTGGCTGAATCAAATACTCACGAGTAATAACAAGGTAGCGTTTGCCATCAACTAGCTCATAACTCTCAGTTTGTTTACCTAATTGGGTTAGCTGAGCATCTTCCATACTTGGTGTGCTTAAGCTGCCATCAAGCAGTTCTTTGGCAAGGTAGAGCTTAACAGTATAAACACCGGCTTCTTGCACAAATAATGAATTACTCGAGAGCGACGTTTTTAAAAATATTTCGTTATTTTTATCTGCATCAACTGAGCGTTTTGCCACTTTTAACTTAATAGGTTGTGAGGTTAACCCTGCAACGCTAAATGCTGGTATCGTGTAATCACCCTCTGTACGGGTCATTAGTTTAACTGACCACGTAGTTTGTTTATTAATGCTGCCATTAATAATGTTGGTACGAGAGCTTAAGCTTGTTGGGCCTACAACAAAGTCTTTTAACAGCGATGAGGTGTCTGGTTGCTCGCCTTTAACTGTATCGTCTACCGATATATTAAGCATAAAAAATTCACCCGCTAATACAGGGTTTTTATCTACGCTGGCTTCTAATTTGGTGGCAGCCCACGAAGGCATCGCACTTAATAGCAATAAACAGCAAAATAATCGCATTACCATGATTTTTCGACTCCTGTAGGGCGACGTTTGTATTGTCTTTTTTGGGCTTCTAATTGCATTTTATTCCGTAATAAAATAGCCGGATCGTCCGGGACTTTTCTAAGTAGTTGATTAAGCTGTTGTGCTTTTTCTTTTTCTTCATTAGTGAGCTCACTTGCTTGGGCTTGCATCGCTTGTTGCTGAGCATTTTGTTTTTGCTCATCAGTGGCAGGTTGCTCACTTATTGCTTGTGGCTTACTTTGTTGCTGCTCATCCTCTTTAGGCTGGTCAGCGTCTTTACTTTGCCCTTGTTCGCTTTGTGGCTGGGCTTGCATATCAGGCTCATTTTGCTTATCTGATTGCTCGCCAGGCTCACCTTGTTGATCTTTTGATTGTTCAGACTCTTTATCTGATTTTTCATCGCTTGAGCTTTGACTTTCGTTTTCGCCTTTTTCAGAATCGCTTTTATCACCATTTTGTTGCTGATCCTGTTTTGACTCATCAGAATTTTGCCCTTGGTTTTGCTCATCTTTTTTCTGACTATCATTTTGGTCTTGAGAGTCGTCGCCGTCGCTTTGCTGATCTTGCTGATCTTGCTGGTTTTGTTGCTCTTGTTGATTTAGTAATTGCTCAACTAAGGCTTGGTTATCGGCTGCTTGCGTAAAGTCATCTTGTAAGGTTTGGGCTTGTTTGTACGCTTCAATTGCGTCCTCAAGTTTACCAGCTTTGGCAAGGGCATTACCGTAGTTGTATAAACCGGTAGCCGACTTATCATTACTAAACTCATTAAGTGCAGCATCAAAATTACCTTGCTGGTAAAGCGCAGCGCCTTTTAACTCACTCGATTGCGCCTGTGTTGCTGCATCGTATTCTTTATTATTGTAAGCCTCTAATGCACGTTGATCTGCATTTTTCAAAAGAGTAGGGAGCTCTACGGCATACGCATTTTGCTGCGGTAAAAAACCAAAAGCTAAAAATGCGCCTAGCAAGGCAGCGCGTCTAAATAAATACAAACCAAATGGCAGTAATAACAAGAGTCCGTAAATACCTGCATCTATTCGCCAAAGCGCATGGCTTTGTTTTTCGTCTTTCAATAATTCACTCTGCGCATTTGGGGCAAACGTATTTATGTCGTTATTGCTAGGTTGGTAACTAGCAAATTTACCACCGCTGCTTGATGCTAAATTTTTAAGCTGAGAGGCATTAATTGTAGGTACTACAATTTGGCCGTATCTGTCTTTCAAAAAGCCGCCTTCAGGTAATTTAATTGGTGCGCCTTGAGCGGTACCTACACCATAAATATTTAATCTATATTGGCTGTTACTGGTAAAGCTTCTCACGTCGCTTTGTTCTTGTTGGTCAATACCGTCGGTTACTAAAATAATGTCGCCATCAATATAACCCGCTTGCGTTAATAGCTCTTTGGCCATATCAAGACCGGCTAAAACGTTTGAGCCTTTGTCTGGCATTATTTCAGGGCTTAAGCTTGGAATTAAATTACTGAGTGTTGTGGCATCGTTTGTTAGTGGTGAAATTATATAGGCCGTGCCTGCGTAAGCTACAAGCGCGGTATCACCTTCTTTAAATAGCTCAATCATATCAAGCGCTTTAAAGCGTGATTGCATTAAACGATTTGGTAAAATATCGGTGCTGTACATTGAGTACGACATATCCATAACAATTACACGGGCACTTTTACTTTGAAATACAGGAACTTGTTTTTTCTCAAAACTAGGCCCAGCACTAAATAAAATGCCAAGGCTGCAAAACAAAGCAACTAACCAAAGTGGCTGGCTGGCTTTAGTGTTTGCTTCGCTCATTATAAATTGTGCTAAATGAGGTGCAATTAGCTGCTCACTAGTCGTTTTTTTATGCTTAATTAAGGCAACAAAAAATAATGCCACAGCAGGTATGAGTAACCATAAAAGAGCGGGGCGAATAAATTCAAAATCCATTAGTTTGGCTCCTTTAATGCACGCAGTGTACTAAGCATTACTTTTAAGCTAATAAGTAAAATAGCGATAAGTAACGGGTAGTAAAATAATGAGCTTTGTGGGCGAAATGTTTGTTCATCAGCGCTAATAGGTTCAAGCTTATCAAGCTCTGCGTAAATTTGTTGAAGGCCAGCTACATCTTTAGCTCTAAAGTATAATCCGCCAGTTTGCTCGGCAATCTTTTTAAGTAAGCTTTCATCTAAATTACTGCCACTAGAGCCTCCCACATTAAAGAGACTAAAGCCGCGCGGATTATCTGAGCCAACACCAATGGTGTACACTTTAATACCTTCTTCGCGAGCTAGCAGTAGGGCATCTTCTGGGTTTAGATTGCCCGCGGTGTTTTGTCCGTCGGTTAATAGCACCACAATTCGGTTACTTTCATCTTTATTGGCAAAGCGTTTTACCGAAAGACCCAATGCATCACCAATGGCTGTTGCGCGCCCCACTAAACCAATTTGCGCTTCGCTGAGCATTTTACTTACTGTTTTAACGTCGCGGGTGAGCGGGGTTTGTAAAAACGCGGTGTCGCCAAATAATATTAGCCCAAGCCTGTCGCCTTGACGTTGCTCTATAAAATCACTGAGTACAGCTTTTACCATGGTAAGGCGGTCAACATATTGGCCATTATAAGCCATGTCTTGTTCGGTCATCGAGCCTGATAAGTCAACTGCTAACATTATATCGCGTCCTTCATTTGGTAATGAAATTGGCTCATCTAACCATGTTGGATTGGCAGCAGCAGTAACAAGTAATAACCAAATTACCCACTCGAAAGGGTTTAAACGTCGTGCGTGTGGCTCGATGCTTTGGCTGGTTAAATTGTGCTTTGCAAAACTGGGTATACGTAAACGCGTACTGGCATTACTTGCTGCGGGTTTTAATAGTAAAAGTAATAAAGGCAAGGGTAGTAATAAAAATAACCATGGCCAGCTAAATTCAAACATTTACTGACTCCTTTATTTTAAATTGCTTAATACCTTGGCGAAATTTTTCGCACAGTGTTGTATCTTTTTGGCTGGGGTTATACAAGCTTAGTATTTCTTGTTCTGTAAAGCTTAAACCGGTGAGTGTATTAAGTGTTGTGCACCATTTAGAGGTAGATTGCGCAGCAAGTCGCTTGTCGTAATATTCAATCACTAAACGTTTTAAAATAATATGCAGTTGCTGAGGGTTTTGCTCACTTTGGCTCAATTGTATTGCGTAGCGTTTAGGCTTTTTAAATTTATGTTTTTTATAAAATATATAAATAGCTGCGCACAGTGCTAAAAACAGCAGTGCAATAATAACCCACCAAGCAGGGGCGAGTGGCCACCAATTAACTTGGCTTGGCGCTATTATATCGTGCAGGCCATCGAGTGGATTGGTTTGCATGGTTATTTTCTCACTAATTGCAGCTCAAGCGGTGTTGCTGCATTGAATGATATTAAATTAAGACCCGATTTAGTTAGGCGATTAAAGCGCGCGCTAAATGCTTGCTCAGCATTTTTAGCAAAGCGTTCTCTAAAGCTGTTATCCATTAATGGTAGGGCAAAGTCTTGACCATTTGCATTAACGGTAACGGCTTGCTTAAACGCAGGTAACTGATGCTCAAATGGATCGCTTATGTGGCAACCAATCAGCTCGCAGTGGCGGCTTAATATTTCAAGTTGCTTAAAGCTGGCATCATCCAGAGCATTAAAATCAGACACTAAATACACTAAGCTGCCTGGTTTTGCTAAATGGTTAAGGCGCTTTAGGTTATCGCTAAAGTTGTTAGTGGCTGTTTTATCAATATTGTTAAGCGCTTGCTGGTGGTTGTCGCATAAATTATGACAAAGCTTAAGCACGGCTTTTTCACGGGCGCTGGGTTTTAGCTCTAAATGCGAGTGCTGATTAAACACAATACCGCCAATTCTATCGCCGCGCTGACACGCCGACCATGCAACAAGAGCGCTTATATGCGCAGCTTGCACCGACTTTAACAGTAACTTTGAGCCAAACAGCATTGAGTTAGAAAAATCAGTGAACACAAACACAGGGCGCTCTTTTTCTTCTTGAAAGAGCTTTGTGTGAGTCTCGCCGGTACGCGCAGTAACTCGCCAATCAATAGAGCGAATATCGTCACCTTGCTGATAATGTCGCACTTCGGCAAATTCCATTCCTCGGCCTTTGTGCGGTGCAAGGTATTGCCCTGTTAAGGTGTTTTTTATTTTTACCTTAGGGGCAAGTTCAAGCAATTGCGCTTTGGCTTTGTAATACATCAGCTCTTTGAGTGCTAAATTAACACCGTGGCTATGGCTCTGTTTGAGCCATGCTTGGGTTTCTAATTGTTTTTGCATAACTTATGGTACGGCTACAAGTTCAACTATACGGCTTATTACTTGATCTTTAGTAATGCCATCGGCTTGGGCTTCGTAACTTAAAATAATGCGATGACGCAGTACGTTATGCACAACAGCTTGAATATCATCAGGTGCTACAAAGTCACGGCCTTGAAGCCATGCATGAGCACGAGCACATTTATCAAGTGCTATTGTTGCACGCGGACTTGCACCAAACTCAATCCAGCTACCTAGTTGCGCGTCTAATTTAGCGCCTTCACGGGTGGCTATAATAAGTTGTACTAAATATTGCTCAAGTGGCTCTGCTAAATAAAGGCCTAATATTTCTTTACGCGCTGCAAATAAATCGCTTTGACTAATTTTTTGCATTACTGGTTGTTGCTCGTTAAGCGCTTCGCCGCGTGTTAAACGCAGTATATCAAGCTCATGCTCTGCGCCAGGGTAGTCAATACTTAGGTGCAGTAAAAAGCGATCCAGCTGGGCTTCTGGTAACGGGTAAGTCCCTTCTTGCTCTAGCGGGTTTTGCGTTGCCATAACTAAAAACAGTTCGCTAAGCGGATAGGTATTTTTACCCACGGTAACTTGTCGCTCTGCCATGGCTTCTAATAGTGCTGATTGTACTTTGGCTGGTGCACGATTAATTTCGTCAGCTAAAATTAGGTTGTGAAAAAGAGGGCCTTTTTCAAATACAAACTCGCTAGTTTGTTGGCGGTAAATATCGGTACCTGTTACATCAGCTGGTAATAAATCTGGCGTAAACTGTACGCGCTGAAATGAGCCTTCAATGCCTTTAGCAAGTGCATTAACTGCACGTGTTTTTGCAAGCCCAGGAGGGCCTTCTACTAATAAGTGACCATCAGCTAAAATAGCAATAAGTAGCGCTTGAGTAAGCTCTGGCTGGCCAATGATTTGTGTATCTAAGTACGTTTTTAATTGTGAAAATGCGTTAGCTGCCATAATAAGTGGACTGTCCTCGTCAGCTGGGTTTGTACCTAATAGTGTTAGGTGATAAATACTGACCTATTTATAAGGTTTATAATTGGGTAACTCAAGAGTTAGACTGTATTTTTTAAAATAGTTCGTTATTTTTTAACGAATTTTAGCGTACCACAAAACTTTGTAAATGCGTCTAAAAAAGCCTATTGTGATAGTCGTAATTAAACACTGTTTATATAAATTTGTGTTTATCTATTGGCTTTAGGGCACGGGTTGTTTAGAATCGAGGAAAACAAACAGGTCAGACCTGTCAGCGGGAGAGCATAAATGTCTGAGCAAAACATACTAAAAACACCAAAGGGCGACCGTATTGCAATCGTTAGCGGCTTACGTACACCTTTTGCAAAACAAGCAACAGCGTTTCACCATGTACCTGCACTTGATATGGGGAAATTGGTGGTTAACGAAATGCTTGAACGATTAAATTTCAATAAGTCAGAAATTGATCAACTTGTATTTGGTCAAGTAGTACAAATGCCAGAAGCGCCAAATATTGCACGTGAAATTGTATTGGGCACAGGTATGCCTGTATCGGTTGATGCATATTCTGTATCGCGCGCATGTGCTACCAGCTTTCAGGCTATTGCTAATGTAGCTGAGTCTATTATGGCGGGATCTGTAAGTGTAGGTATTGCAGGTGGCGCAGATTCGTCATCAGTATTGCCAATTGGTGTAAGTAAAAATCTAGCAGGCAGCTTAGTTGATTTAAATAAAGCGCGTACGCTTGGTCAACGTTTAAAAATATTTTCAAAACTGCGTTTAAAAGACTTATTACCAGTGCCTCCTGCAGTTGCAGAGTACTCAACAGGCCTTTCAATGGGGCAAACTGCTGAGCAAATGGCTAAAACACACAACATTAGCCGTGAAGATCAAGATGCGTTAGCGCATCGTTCTCACTCACTTGCAACGCAAGCATGGGCTGATGGTAAGTTAAAAGATGAAGTAATGACGGCGCATTTACCGCCATATAAAAGCTTTATTTCAGAAGACAACAACATTCGTAAAAACTCAACGGTTGAAGGCTACGCCAAGCTTAAACCTGTTTTTGACCGTCAGCACGGTACTGTTACCGCTGCAAATGCAACACCATTAACTGATGGTGCAGCGGCCGTACTTATGATGAGCGAAAGCAAGGCAAAAGCACTTGGCTATGAAATACTAGGTTACGTACGTAGCTTTGCATTTTCGGCAATTGGCGTAGAAAAAGACATGTTAATGGGCCCAGCTCATTCAACGCCTATTGCACTAGATAGAGCGGGTATTACGCTTGCTGATTTAGATTTAATTGAAATGCACGAAGCGTTTGCATCGCAAACACTTGCCAATATGAAAATGTTTGCCTCAGACAAATTTGCACAAGAGCATTTAGGTCGCAGCAAAGCAATTGGCGAAATTAACATGGATAAGTTTAACGTTAACGGCGGCTCTTTAGCATATGGTCACCCATTTGCAGCAACAGGTGCACGCTTAATTACGCAAAGCTTACACGAGCTTAAACGTCGTGGTGGCGGTTTGGCATTAACAACAGCGTGTGCTGCTGGTGGTTTAGGTGCAGCCTTTGTATTGGAGAGCGCGTAATGACTGATTCAGTATTTAATTTAGCGGTAGATGAAAACAAAATTGCCGTAGTAACGATTGATGTGCCAGGGGAGAAAATGAATACCCTGCGCAGTAGTTTTGCCGATGACTTAAAAGCATTATTAGAAGACGCTAAGTCGCAAAATGTAAAAGGCATGGTATTTATAAGCGGAAAAACCGATAACTTTATCGCGGGCGCCGATGTAAAAATGCTTGATAGCGTTCAAAAGCGTGATGATGCTTTAGCTATTAGCGAACTATGCCATCAAGCATTTTTTGATATGACAAAACTGCCATACACAACAGTAAGTGCGATTCATGGCGCTGCATTAGGTGGTGGTTTAGAGTTTGCTTTAGCGTGTGACTACCGTGTTGGTACCGACAGCGATTTAACAAAAATTGGCTTACCAGAAGTGCAACTTGGTTTACTACCAGGTGGCGGCGGTACGCAGCGCTTAACTAAAATTGTTGGTATTCAAAAAGCACTTGAGTGGATGCTAACAGGTAAACAAATTCGCCCTAAGCAAGCTAAAAAAGCAGGCGTGCTTGATGACTGTGTACCACACAGTGTGCTGCTAAAAGTTGCAAAAGAATTTGCGACTAAGAAAAAGCCACAAGCAAAAGAGCCAAAGCTCGACAATATTAGTAAATTACTAGAGTCAAACCCGTTTGGCCGTAACTTTATCTTTATAAAAGCTAAAGAAAACGTACTTAAAAAAACGGGCGGGCACTACCCAGCACCACTCGCTATTATTAAAGCAGTGCGTGCTAGTGTAGAGCTTGATGAGCTAAAAGCGTATAAAACAGAAGCTGAAAGCTTTGCAACACTTGTAATGAGTGACGAATCGAAAGCGCTTCGCGGTATTTTCTTTGCAACCACTGAAATGAAAAAAGAGTGGCGCAATGATGACGCACCCGCAATTAGCAAAACTGCTGTTTTAGGTGGTGGACTAATGGGCGCAGGTATTGCGCACGTAAGTGCTGTTAAAGCTAAAGTACCGGTACGTATTAAAGATGTAGCAGAGCAGGGCATTAGTAATGCAATGAGCTACACCTACAAAATTTTAGACAAGCGCCTTAAGCGCCGTATTATGTCTAAAGCTGATATGCAGTTAACAATGAACCGTATTACAGGTACAACAGACTACAGCGGCTTTAAACACATTGATTTAGTAATAGAAGCTGTGTTTGAAGATCTTGCGCTTAAGCAAGGTATGGTTGCCGACGTAGAGCAGCAATGCCAAGAAAATACAATTTTTGCTAGTAACACGTCATCATTACCAATTTCGCAAATTGCAGCGCAGGCAGCACGTCCTGAAAATGTAATTGGCTTACATTACTTTTCACCAGTAGAAAAAATGCCATTAGTGGAAATTATTCCACACGAAGGTACATCTAAAGAGACTATTGCTCGCGTTGTTAACTTTGCACGTAAGCAAGGTAAAACGCCAATTGTTGTAAAAGACATGGCCGGTTTTTACGTAAATCGTATTTTAGCGCCTTACTTAAACGAAGCTGCTAATTTAATGCTTGCGGGTGAGCCAATTGAAAAGATTGATGCAGCCCTAGTTGAGTTTGGCTTTCCGGTAGGACCGCTGGCTCTACTTGATGAAGTAGGGATTGATATTGGCTCTAAAATTGCTCCAATTCTTGAAAAAGAATTAGGTGAGCGTTTTAAAGGCCCTGATGCATTTATGCGTATGATTGATTCAAAACGCCTTGGCCGTAAGTCCGGTCGTGGTTTTTATGAATACGACAAAAAAGGCAAAAAGGTTGATGAGTCAGTTTACGAACTATTGGGTGTTACCCCAGCTCCACGTTTAAACAAAAGCGAAATTGCTAAGCGATGTGTATCGAAAATGCTTAACGAAGCAGTACGCTGTTTAGATGATGGCATTATTGCAAGCCCTCGTGATGGCGACATTGGTGCAATATTTGGTATTGGTTTCCCACCATTTTTAGGTGGCCCGTTTAGCTATATGGATAAATTAGGCGCAAGTAAAATAAGCTCTGATATGTCTACATTAGCTAACAGCGATGCTAACTTTGCTCCATGTGAGTCACTGGTAACAATGGCAAGCTCTGGTACTACTTTTTATAATGCAGCAACTGTTGAGGTTGTAGCTCCTGAAGTACAAAGCACTGAGCCACAAGAGCAAAGTGTCACTGAGCCTGAAGTTACTAAAGAGATTGAAACAAAAGAATAAAGTTTCTACTGTTTATAAAAACCGCATTTAGATGCGGTTTTTTTATGATTTTTAATATTTAAATGAGGAGCTTAATGACATTATTTACACAAAGATTGAGCATGTACCAAATGGAAGAATCTGATTGGCCTCTTTTTCTAGCGCTTCATCGCGATCCTCAAGTCCTTAAGTATTGTTTTGATATGCCAATGGAGTCACTGATAAGAAACCGCTTTGAGATACGCTTACCTAAGTGGAATACTAAATCACGCCACCCACTGTGCTTACTCATTATTAATAATAAAACAAAACAACCAGTGGGTGTTACAGGCTTTGCCTATGACGGAGAAACCGCAGAGCTTGGTTATTTATTATTGCCAGAGTATTTTAATAAAGGCTACGCGACAGAGTCTTTAAGAGCTGTGATTGATTGGGCTTGGAAAGAATGTGGTATTAGGCAGTTTAAAGCTGTCGTAACGCGTGGCAATATTGGTTCTGAAAAGGTGCTTAGTAAGTGTGGCTTAACCCATACCGATACACTTTTTAAAGTGCATACAATAGGCGAAAAGTTATATGACGATTTAATTTATACGCTTAAGGTTTAAGGTTTTAATGGGCTAGTAGCCTAGCCCAAAAAGTGCTACAAGTGAAGTGCGATAGCTTTGCGGTCTTTTTCTGGCATATTTTCTACGACTAAATTAAATGAGTTATCAATCATTCTCTCAATTTCACTTTGTGCAATTGTGCCGTCTAAAATTACTGTGTTCCATAAGCGTTTATTCATATGGTAACCAGGGATCACTGCCGGGAAAGTATCACGCAATGATATTGCTTCATCAGGATCGCATTTTAAGTTAAGCCACCAAATAACCTCACCATCATCATTAGTTTGACCGTCATTGCCAATAGCAAGAGTCGCAAACATTTTATGATTCACTTTATATACATCAACCTCTTGCGCAAATGGTTTTGTAACCTGAACAAGTGGTTTTTTAACTAAATACTCATGTACTTTTTTCTGGTCCATGATCCATTCCTTGAAGTCATACTCGGTAAAGCTACCATAGCAGTTTTTTTCACATTTGATTATATGTATTTTAGTATAAATTAAAATTTTACAAGCTAATACAACATGTAGCGTAAAACCAACGTAATTTTAGTTGAACAAAATCCAGTTCGTGGTATGTTTCTGCCAATCAAAAAAATAATAGGAATTCACACATGCCAAAGGCGAGTGATGTTAAAAAAGGTACTGCTATTGACTTCAATGGCCGCGTTTTAGTTGTAAAAGATATTGTGCGCTCTGTGCCGCAAGGTCGTGCTGGTGGTAGTTTATACCGTATGCGTTTATACGATGTGGTAACCGGTGGTAAAGTTGACGAAACATTTAAAGACAGTGACATGCTAACGCTGGCTGATTTAACACGCCGTGAAGTAATGCTATCGTACATTGATGGCGACGAGTATGTGTTCATGGATAATGAAGATTACACGCCTTACAACTTAAACAAAGATGCTATTAGCGAAGAAATTTTATTTGTTAATGAAGAAACGCAAGGCGTACACGTCATTGTTATTGATGGCGCGCCAGTAGGACTTGATTTACCGTCAAGTGTTGAACTTGTTGTTGAAGAAACAGACCCATCTATTAAAGGTGCATCTGCAAGTGCTCGTTCAAAACCTGCACGTATGTCTACTGGCTTAAATATTTCTGTGCCAGAGCATATTTCAACAGGTGACCGTATCCGTATTAATACTGTTGAACACAAATTTATGGGTCGTGCTGAAAAGTAACGCGTAAATTATAATTTTAAAAGCCGAATCTGTGTTTAACAGGTTCGGCTTTTTTGTGCGCGGGGATTTGTTGCTTTAAATTTAATCACGTTAGCGTTAGAATAAGCGCCGTATTTTTGAGCAACTTTAAGGGGGAGCTTTGTTTATAGTTTTACTAAGCAGTGCATTTATAGCTTTAATGTATTTAGAAACCATTAAAAAAGGCATGCCAATTAAACGATGGCTGATTTTAGGCGGTTTACTTGGACCTGTAGCCTGGTGCTTGTTTAATCTACATTATCGTCGCGCTTTAGTTAGAAATGTAGGAATAAATGCGTGTATATGGCGCCCTTAATTTATCGACGCCACATTTTTATTTTTTCTAATTAAGCTTGGGGCTGCTTTAGTTTGTTGCTGCTTTAAAAATTCAGTAAATTCACTTTTTGATAGAGGCTTAGAATAGTAATAACCTTGTACTGTTTCGCAATTAAGCTTTTTGAGTATATCAATTTGATGGGCTTGTTCTACACCTTCAGCCACTACATGTAAATCAAGGTTATGCGCAATAGTGACTATTGAGTCGACCATATTACGGCCACGTTCGTTGGTCATGTCATCTATAAATGCTTTATCTACTTTAAGTGTATTAAGCGGAAATTGCTTTAAATACGCTAATGATGAATAACCAGTACCAAAATCATCCATTGCTAAATGAATACCTCGGGCACTTAACGAACGCATAATTGCAATGGCTTCTTTAGGGTCATCCATTACAGTACCTTCTGTTATTTCAAGCTCTAAAAAGTAAGAAGGTAATTCATTTTTTTGCAAAATAACGTCAATACGAGAGGTTAAATCGGGGAGGCTAAATTGCTTTGCTGATAAGTTGACAGCTACTCGGCCGCTAAATAAACCGCTATCTAGCCATTCTTTTACGTCTCTGCAGGCTTTGTTTAATACCACCTCACCAATTTCAATTATTTGGCCCGTTTCCTCGGCTATAGGTATAAAAACTCCCGGACTAATAATGCCTTTTTTGGGTGTAATAAAGCGCACTAATGCTTCCATTCCGGTTAGCTTGCCTGTGCGAATATTCATTTTTGGTTGGTAGTACACTTCAAAATGGTCTTCTTTTAAACCAAAGCGCATGAGGTTTTCAATTTGCAGTCGTTTAACGGCTTGACGGTTCATCGTGTCGTTAAAAAATAGGTAGCTATTACCTTTCTTTTTAGCATGATACATCGCGGTATCTGCATTTTTTAAAAGCAGTTCAGGTGTATTACCGTCTTCAGGGAATAATACAATACCTACACTTGAGGTGATTGCCAGTTCGTGGCCTGCCATTTTAAATGGTGTAGCAATGGCTGCTAAAAACTGTTTAGCCATGCGTGTAATTACATGTATGTCGTTAGTGTCAGACATTACCAGAGCAAACTCATCGCCGCCTAAACGATAAAATACATCATTTTCACGGGTTAGTTTATTTAAGCGCATTGCTAGTTTAGCTAATAAGCTGTCACCTAGCTGATGTCCTAACGAGTCATTTATTTTTTTAAAGTTATCTAAATCGAACACAAGTAAGGCGTGATGCGAATTGAGCTTTACTAGCTTTTGCAAATCAGTAAAAAATAAATTTCGGTTAGGCAGACTGGTTGTGCGATCTCGATTCGATAAGTTATGTAACTGCGATTCTGCTTTTTTACGCTCTGTTAAATCTGAATAAACAACGACATAATTAGTTATTTGATTTTGATCGTTTTTAATTTCATCTATCGATATTTCTATCGGTAATAAAATGCGCTCACTATTACGAAGCTTCACTTCTTGTTGAATATGTTCGCGCTCTTTTACTATTTCAATAATTCTGTTTGTGTAGCTTGGCTCATACCCAGATAGGCTAAAATCTTTTCCTAAGTATTGTTCGCGTACGCCACCAAACAAGGTTAAAAAGCTAGGGTTTATATCAACCAGTTTAAAGTTTCTATCGTAAATTGCTAAGGCGTCAGTAAGCGACTCAACACATTTTGCAAAAAGGTTTAAGCGCTCTTCAGTTGATTTTAACTGTGATATATCGCGAACGGTACCCGTCATTCTAAGGGGGGATAAGTTGGCGTCTTTTTCAATTATTTTTCCGCGATCGAGCACCCAGTGCCAACGACCAAAAGTATCTTTGATTCGGTAGGTGGCTTCAAAAAAAGCAGACTGCTCTGCAAAGTGCACTTTTAGCAAGTGCTCAACGTTATTAATATCGTGAGGATGGATAAGGCCTTTATTTGGTGGAAACCCCATTAACGTAGTTGAGTCCATTAAATACTTATCGTTAATACGAATAACTTCGCCTGTTTTTATGTTCCAGTCCCAAAGTGTATCGCCGCTACCTTCTACGGTACTTTTAAGGCGTTTTTCCGAAAGTCGAAGTTGGCGGCGTGAACGTCTAAGTTTATGGATTACAAATAACAGGTAGGGCAAAGCAAGCGATATAATGGCGCTTGCTAGTATAAGTATATTGTCTGAGTTGTAATTAAGTGATGACTCAAAGGCAAAAAGCTCAAATGAGTAAGCAAGTACTACAAGCATGCTTAGTTTTATTATTGTTTTTATCATTTTTTGATTACTTCTAATTTACAAATGATAATTTAAAACAAGCTAAACCTAGAGTCAAAGAGATTGAGAGTAAACGGGCATATTTTGAGATTTACTGACTTTCGCCGAGCTTAAAAGCTCATATCTTGGTCTATTATCATCAAATAGGCTTAGTGCATAAACTTTTACTTCTCTTAGTGTTAGTGCGTTTAGGGCATCTAAAAGTCGCTGCTGCATATGAAATTCGTGATCTCTGTTACCAATAGCAAGCCATAACCGTTGTGAGCGCAGGCGCAAGTTTTTATCTTTTTCTGCAATATGAGTACTAAGGCCATGTTTTTGCTGTTGCCAATCGTTTTCATCAAGTGCATCAATGTTATCAAGGTATTTTTTAATAAAGCTGTTATGACGATGCAATAATGTTTTTGCATCAAATTTAGGTGACTGCACATAAAATGCTATTCCAGCACGAGTATTAAAAGGTGCATAACCTGCGCCCACTAAATAACCTAGCTGTTGTGTTGTTCGTAACTCGTTAAAGTAATCTTGATTAATTAAATGATTTAACGCCATCATTTTTACTTTTTCGGCCACGCAATCCGTTTGCGCCTGATAGTAAACTACCATGGCATGGTCGCTACAAGGAAGTTCTAACTCGTAGCGAGTTACTTTTTTAATTTCAAAAAGGGGGCGTCTTAAATCTTCAATTATGGCTGCGTTTTTTAGGTGTTCGGCGACCTTTTTTTGAAAGGCTAATGCATCACTTTGCTGCCAGTTACCATGTAAAAATGATTCAACATGTAGTGCTTTAAAAAAGTCTGTTCTGAACTCATTAAATTGCTGAAAACAGGTGTTTTTTAATGCCGATGCAAGCTCCCCAGGTTGAGGGTTCCAAGGCATTATTTTTGCGCCTAAAATACTAAATAACTCACTGACTGGTTTGTTTTGGTTGCTATTGCGCCAATGCCTTACAAGTTGTTTTTTATATTCAGCAAAGCGTTTTGCACAAATTTCTACATTAAATAAAGCATCTATTAATTGATCAACAAGCTCTAACTGACTGGATGAAAGCCCAGCGGTATGTAGAGTTAATCCACCTTGATGCGAGGTTAAGTGGTAGCTAAGTCCTGCAAGTTCTGCAGGATAAAATTGCTCGCCTACGCTATCCATAAATAAATCTGTAAATAAGCGGGTGAGTGCCATATGCTTTACATCTTTTACGGCAAAATCAGAATCCATGGCCAAATAAAAATGACCTTTAGCAACACGAAATGTGTTGTCTTGTTTAAACCAAAAGTCAAAACCGGGTTCTTTTACTAATAACTCGGGTTTCGTTTGTGGTTTTATGACATCAAATAACACCACTTCTTTTGTCAAATAAGGATTAGCGGTAGGCAGCAGCATTTCGCTCAGCGGTTTATTTATCTCGCTAAGTGCATCAAGCCAATTAGGTGAAATATGTTCTACTTTATATGGTGTGTTGTACCATGCGGTTTTATGTTCAGGCTCTACATCTGGATGTATAAGTACGATGCGCATATTATGTGGCGTTAACCACTGCATGGCCATTTCGTGGGTCGCTTTTTTAAAGCCTTCCATTAAATAGTCGCCTTGCACGTAATTTGCTTCGTCGTAATGCTGCATATTAATGCTTAAATTACTGACCCAATCAATCAAGCGTGACTTTTCTTGGTTATCGAATGCTATTTGTAATAGATTTTTTTTATCTTGGTATAAGCGCGGCAATTTTTCGGTGTTATCGTTAATTAAGCAAATGTATTCAAACACCATTTCAATAATGTCTTCGAAGTATTCAATACCTTCATCGGTAAGCGCTAAACTAATATTAAAGTCTTTAAAGTTGCTACCATTAATACCACCGCCAGCAGAAAGCGCGTTTATCCAGCCTTGCTCTTTTAAAATAGAATAAAGAGAACCCGCGCCTTCATAGCCAAGTAAATGGGCAATAAAACTCACTGTTTTGTGGCGATAAAAGTCGTCAATATTAGGCATGGCAAAACTTATGATAAGTTTTTGCATATGCTTATGCGGCTCAATATGAAGTATTTTTCCTATGTCTTGTTTGCGATAGAGTGGCTCACTGATCTCTGGCTTTTTGAGGTTTTTATTACCCTTAATTGCGCCAAAGTAAGTTTGTGCCCAGCTTTGTAGTGTGTCTAATGTTTCGTTTGCGCAAATAACTAAAGTCATCCACTGAGCTTGGTACTGACTATTAAAAAAGTCGCGAAGCTCATCACTAATACAGCGCTCTCTGTCAGCTAAGGTTTGTAGGTTTCCTACAGAAAATTTAGCAAATGGATGAGCTGGATTTACCGTTTCTTTGTGGGCTTGATAAATACGGCGACCATCGTCTTTTATTTTTAGTTTAAACTCGGCTTCAATTGCGTTGCGTTCTTTTTCTGTTTCGGCTGAATTTAAAAGTGGCGCAATAAAAAAACGGCTAAATTGGGTAAGCGCCTGTTCAAATTCTTGGTTATTAATATCAAAAAAGTAACAGGTATGCTCAGTGCCAGTCCACGCATTAGTGTTCCCGCCAGCTTGCGAAACAAAATTATTAAAACTGCCTGAATCTGGGTATTGGTCTGTGCCTAAAAAAAGCATGTGCTCTAAAAAGTGTGCTAGGCCTTGCCTATCAAGAGGATCGTCAAAATGCCCGGCGTTAACTGCCATTGATGTTGCCGCTTTTGTAGAATCTTTATCTTGCACTAATAGTACTTTTAGACCATTGTCCAGTGTAAAGGCGCGGTATGCTCTGTTATCATTGCGGCTGATATTCAAATGATGCTCCTGAAACTAAACGTTTACTTGTTAACAACAGATGATGGCTTCAGGAAAGCGAAATACAGCTTAAAGATTTACCTGAATCTCATGAAAGAATTATTTAGAAATAAATAGATTTATGTTGTTAATATAGCTGACAAATGGGCAAACTGGCTACTGTTTTATATTCTTTAATCGGTTGATTTTTTATGAAAACAATCCTAATAATGCGCCACGGCGAAGCAACACCCATGCAGGCTGATGATGCAGGTAGAAATTTAACCCAAGCAGGACACGATGAAGCTGAAAAAATGGGCCTTTGGCTCAGTAAAGTACATTGCCCTGATGCACTGTTAGTTAGTCCTTACATTCGTGCACAGCAAACAGCTGCAGGTGTGGCTAAAAATAACGTATTTAAATTTAGCGAAACCACGTCCGATATTATCCCCGAAGGCAAACCTCAAATTGCTGCTGACTATCTTGAAACGCTTATTGCTACTCATCCCCAATGCAATACATGGCTTATAGTGGCACACATGCCTATTGTAAGTTATTTAGTGGACCAATTAAGCCCTGGTAATATGCCAATTTTTAATACAGGTGCTGTTGCTGTTATTAGTTATGATGAGCAAACCCAGCGTAGTAGTTATATAAGTATAAATGCCCCAGAAAACCTTTAAATAATTGAGAAAAGTATTATGACGATAGAACGCTTACAAACAGGTGCGCGCATGAGCCGCATAGTAAAACACAACGGCACTGTTTATTTATGTGGGCAGGTATGCGCCGACGCGCAAAAAGATATTAAAGAGCAAACTCAAACTATGCTTGATAAAGTAGAGGCGCTGCTTGATGAAGCAGGGAGTTCAAAAGAACACATGCTTAGCGCGACTATTTATGTAAAGAGCATGGAATACTTTGCTGATATGAATGCAGTATGGGATGCATGGGTACCCGAGGGTTATGCACCAGCACGTGCCTGTGTGGAAGCTAAAATGGCACGTGATGCACTACTCGTAGAAATATCTGTTGTAGCGGCCTTAAAGTAATTTGATTAAACAATTATATAGCTCATGGCAGTTTTGTTAGTTATATAGTTGTTTAAAGCAAAATAGCCAACCAAAAGCTAAAACTCAACATACACAATATAGTAGAAAGTACCACCGTACCTGCAAGCGTTGCTTGATGCTGTTTTAACTGACACGCAATTAAGTAAGCATTTACCCCTACAGGTGATGCACTCAATAGAACTAGCACATTTCTTATTTGCTCATCTAAATCAAACACATAAGTTGCTGCAACAAATACCCCAGCCGGTAATATAATAATTTTTAATAATGAAGATATAAGCGCGGGCTGCCAGTTTGAGGCTATTTTATAAAATACTAAGTTTGCGCCTAGTACAAATAAAGCACACGGAATAGCGGGTTTGGCGAGTAAATCTATACTGCTTACTAAATTGTCATATAAGCTAAGCCCAGATACATTAATGATCAACCCGCAACCAATACTCAGTACGATAGGGTTTAGCACCATACTCTTGCTAAAGTTATACCATGAGAAGTTTTCAGCACTTCCTTTTGCCCCAATTAAAAAGGTCAGGGCAAATAGCAATGTGCTATGAAAGGTGATGATCATAAATGCAATAGCAATCATCTCTTTACCCAGTGACGCTATAACAATTGGGATACCTACCAACACCATATTTGAATAACTTCCTGCCAAACCAAATACGCTGTGTTGTTGATAATTTATTGCTTTATTATTGAGACATGGCTTATTTAAGTAAAAGCGGTCAATTAAAATGCCTAATCCAAACACACTCAAAACAGGTATGTAAAAGCTCAAAAATGCAAAAAGGCTAATACTTTGCTGTAAGTTTATTTGCGACATATTTAGTACTAAAAAGGCCGGTAAACTCACATAAAAAGTAAATTTACTTAGACCCGCAATGTGTTGTTCGTTAAAAAACTTTAACTTACAACATCCATAACCCAGTGCCACAATAAAAATGAGCGGAAAAATAATTGAAAAAATATGCACGTAGTTACATCCTAGTAATGGCTAAAGTTAGCGTCTAAATTCATCACTTTGCGGTAAATTAATTAAAATAAGTACAGCGCCTCTTCCACCATATTCGAGAGGGGCTTGGTGCATCGCTATTACGTCAGGGTGCTGTACTAAGTACTGAGGCACTTTGTGCTTTAGTACGCCGCCACCAATACCGTGGACTACACATGCACAATAATAATGCTGCTTTTTACATTCGTGAATGAGTCCAGCGAGTTCGTCTTTAGCAAGTTCTTTATTTAAGCCATGTAAATCTAGCGTCAAATCGGGTGCAAAGTCACCACGGCGAAGCTGTTTAGCTAGGAAAGTATCTTGGCCAGGTTTTACATATTTAACCGTGCCGTGGGTGTCTATATCGGGAATATAAACGTCTGAGAAGAAAAATTCAGATTGAGCCTGCTTTTTTTGCTGGGCAAATTGCTTAGCTTGTGACACCTTAGGCTTTGTATCAAAACGATGAGTATCTTGTTTAAATACTTTGGCGCCTGTGATCGTTTGACGAAATAAGCTTATGTCGTCATTGCTTAGGGACGAATGTGATGGAGTGTCTTTTTTCATAACTATTACCTAAACAAAAAAACGTAAAAACGCAGCGCAAAAGGCGGTACAATACTTAAATGAGGGGCAATTGTAATTTGCCCAGCGCAGATAGGCAATGCAATCGTCTTAAAGACTCAAAACAGTCAGTAAGCTAATACAGGTAAAAATATATGAGCGATTTACAAATAGAAGAAGCAACACTCGAAGAAGCCGTTGCAGAACTGTCAACTTTACATGACTGGTTACGTTGGACTACAAGCCAATTTGCAAGTAGTAGTATATTTTTTGGACACGGTACAGATAACGCATGGGATGAAGCTGTAAGCTTATTACTGCCTGCGCTTAGCTTGCCTGTTGATGCGCCAAAAGAATTAATGCACGCGCGTTTAACAAGCACAGAAAAAAACCGACTTGCGGGTCTTATTGCAGAACGTATTAACGACTGCACACCAGTACCTTACTTAACAAATATTGCATGGTTTGCGGGTATGCCATTTTATGTGGATGAACGTGTACTTATACCTCGCTCACCGTTTGCTGAGCTTATCAGCAACCGCTTTACACCCTGGCTTGAAGAGCCACAATCGGTTAACCGCATATTAGATTTATGTACGGGGTCGGGTTGTATCGCAATTGCACTTGCTCAAGCTTTTGAGGAAGCACAAGTTGATGCGGTAGATATATCGTATGAAGCGCTTGAAGTGACAGACATTAACATTAACGATTACATGTTAAGTGATCGCGTGTTACCGATTCAGTCTGATGTATTTAGCGGTGTACCAGGTCAAAAATACGACCTAATAGTTGCAAACCCACCGTATGTTGATGCAGAAGATATGGCTGACCTGCCACGCGAATTTCATCATGAGCCAGAGCTTGGGCTTGCATCAGGCCACGATGGTTTAGATGTAACCCGTACTATTTTAAGTGAAGCGAGTGAACACCTAACTGATAACGGTTTGTTATTTGTAGAAGTTGGTAACTCTATGGTACATATGGATGCACTTTATCCAGGCGCGCCGTTTGAATGGATTGAATTTGAACAAGGCGGCTTAGGTGTATTTGTAATTAGCAAAAAGCAGCTAGATGAGTATTTTGCAAAATAAGTAAAAAATGAATAGCCAAGCCCTGTGCTTGGCTATTGGTAGTCATTAGGAATGAGGAAAGTTAATGGCAGGTAATAGCATTGGGCAGTTATTTAAAGTGTCCACCTTTGGTGAGAGCCACGGCGTTGCATTAGGCGGCGTTGTTGATGGTACTCCCGCAGGTCTTGAAATCACAGAGGCCGACTTACAAATTGATTTAGATCGCCGAAAACCAGGCCAAAGCCGTTATACAACGCAGCGCCGTGAAAGCGATCAAATAAAAATATTAGCAGGCGTTTTTGAAGGTAAAACCACAGGTACCAGCATTGGTTTATTGATTGAAAATACCGATCAACGCTCGCAAGATTACGGCAAAATTAAAGATGTATTTCGCCCAGGTCATGGCGATTACACGTATTGGCATAAGTACGGCTTGCGCGATTATCGCGGTGGCGGTCGTTCATCTGCACGCGAAACCGCGATTCGCGTAGCGGCAGGTGCTATTGCTAAAAAATACTTAAAGCAATTTCATGGTATTGAAGTTAAAGCATGTTTAAGTCAGCTTGGCCCTATTAAGGCGGAAACGTTTGACTGGGATGAAGTGGAAAATAACTTATTCTTCTTCCCTGATGCAAGTAAGCTTGAAGCGCTTGACGAATATATGCGTGACCTTAAAAAGCAAGGTGACTCAGTTGGCGCTAAAGTAAAAGTAGTGGCAAGCAATGTACCTGTTGGTCTTGGAGAGCCAGTATTTGACCGTCTTGACGCCGAACTTGCACATTCATTAATGAGTATTAACGCTGTTAAAGGCGTTGAAATTGGTGATGGCTTTGACGTAGTTGAGCAAAAAGGCTCTGAGCATCGTGATGAACTAACCCCTGAGGGTTTTACATCAAATCATGCAGGTGGCGTACTTGCGGGTATTTCGACAGGGCAAGATATTATTGCTTCTATTGCGCTTAAGCCAACGTCGAGCATTACTATTCCAGGTAACAGCATTAATACAAGCAACGAAGCGGTTGAGATGATCACTAAAGGTCGTCACGATCCGTGTGTAGGTATTCGTGCAATCCCGATTGCTGAGGCAATGATGGCTATTACATTAATGGACCATTTACTGCGTCAACGCGGACAAAATCCGCATGTAAATCATCAGCACGGCCCAATTAACGGCTCTGTTTAAGTATTTATAATTATAAAAAACGCGGATTACCGCGTTTTTTTATGTCTGTAATTTAGTTTAAAGCCTTTCAGGAGTTGTTCAAGTAGGTCCTATATACTGCAAGAAGGAGGGTAGTAATCATGAACGATAATATTAATGAACACTCACAAATAAAAGCCCAGGCTGCAATAGCCCGCTTAGAACGTTTCAGTAAGTTAACGGATAGCAGCATTGGTATTCCTTTTACTAAATTTAATATAGGCCTAGAGGCTGTGATTGGTTTAATTCCCGTTATAGGTGATGCCGCAGGGCTAATTTTATCAAGCTATGTGCTTATAGAAGCGCAGCGTTTAGGTGTGAGTAAACGTATAAAGACTAAGATGATTATCAATATGCTCATTGACTTTGTGGGCGGCTTAGTGCCATTTTTTGGCGATATATTTGATGCGTTTTTTAAAGCTAATACGCGTAATACACAACTATTAAAAAAACATTTAAACAAGCAGTTAAGTGAGTAATTAATAGCTTTAAGTAACCGTTAGCAAAGAGACTTTAAACAAAATGTTGTTGGTTGTTTAATCACCTAGTAAGGTAGGAGCGTCTATTCACTTTGGTATTTACAATATGCAATTATTTATCGGTAATAAAAACTACTCCAGCTGGTCATTACGCGCATGGTATTTAATGAGTAAATTTGATGTTGAGTTTAGTGAAACCCAGCTGGTACTCGACACCCCTGATTTTTACAGTGAACTAAAAAAGACCTTTGCTGTGCAAAAAGTTCCAGCGTTAATTGATGGCGATTTACAGGTTTGGGATTCACTAGCAATTTGTGAATATATTAACGATGCTTACTTATCAGGCGCTGCATGGCCAAAATATATTACCCAAAGAGCTAAAGCGCGCGCGCTAAGCGCTGAAATGCATTCAGGCTTTATGGCGCTGCGCAGCGAAGTGCCAATGAATATAAGAGCTACCCGTAAAGTAGACCTATCGAGCGAAGCATTAAAAGACATAGCCCGTATAGACGAGATATTTGCACAGCAACAAGATGTGTTTCCAAACGAGTGGTTTTTTGGTGACTTTAGTATTGCTGATGCTATGTACGTACCTATTGTATTGCGTTTAAAAACGTATCAAATTACGTTATCGCCAGAGGCGCAACAATATTGTGACTTTGTTATGCGTTGCCCCGTATTGCAAGCATGGATCACTCAGGCATTAACCGAAACCGATATTGTAGAGTGTGATGAAGCAGGAACGCCTGTATAATTATTGTTTTTCATATGGCATGTTATGTGCCTTAAAATCATAAGTTTAAACTAGGCAGCTCATGTATCTAAATCACCCAAGGTATGGCAATAAACCGATAACTACCAATACCTCAGTGACAATAGAGGCGATAGAGAATGCGCACTGGCGTTACTCGAGGCTTAAATACTTCCCTAATACGGTAATATTGGCAGATATAAAAAAGCAAAACTATGCCATTGACCCTCGGGCACTTTATGTTGATATTGAAGAGAAGTGCGAAAGTTGCTCTAAGGCATTTATTTTTTTTGCTCAAGAGCAGCAATATTGGTTTGAGGTACTTGATTTTTGGGTCGATTCACACTGTACACGTTGTTTTGAATGCCGTAAGCATGCCAGATATATACTAACTCTACGTAAACGGTACGATATGTTAACTAGCTTAGCCAATAAAACCTCAAGTGAAAAAACACAGCGTAAAGAACTTGCCAATACGCTTTACTGTTTAGGTATTATTAAAAATATCAATAAAGTGAAAGATTAATCCGCTTATATTTTACTATCCCGCCTTATTTTTACTTTAGTTGTAAAAGCCCGTACAATTCGTCTCGTTTTTAGTGCGCTAATATGGCGCTGTAACCGAGACGAATTAATCAATTTTTATGCATCAAATAGCTGATCTAATTTCAATTTTTGAGCGCACTTTTTATCAAAGTCACAATACACGACTGATAAAAGGCGATTGTGAGCCTGTGTATTTACCAGCAACAGAGCAGGTGCCATATCACCAAGTTGTATTTGCGCATGGTTTTTATGCCAGTGCATTACATGAAGTAGCACATTGGCTGGTGGCCGGTGATGCACGTCGGTTATTAGAAGATTACGGCTACTGGTACTGCCCAGACGGGCGCGACAAACAAAAACAAGCTGAGTTTGAAAACGTAGAAGTAAAGCCCCAAGCTATAGAGTGGTTATTAAGCACCGCAGCAGGGTTTAATTTTAATGTATCGGTGGATAATTTAAACGGCGAGCAAACGTGTCGGTTTGATTTTCAGCAGCGAGTATATGCACGGGTATTATCGCTAATCGAAAATGGCTTTAACTCTCGTACAGAGTCACTTTTAAAAGCAGTGTGTGATTTTTACAATACACCGTGGCCCTTAACAGCGCAGCAATTTAAGTGGCAACATCCAAAGGAGCTTTGTAATGGCGTTTAAATTAGGCTTAATTGTAAACCCTGTAGCAGGTTTAGGTGGCACAGTCGCTTTAAAAGGCAGTGATGGCGCACACACAGCGGCAAAAGCAATAGAGTTAGGCGCAGAGCCAAAAGCAAATAGCCGAACAAAAGCAGCGCTTGAGGTGCTATTACCTTATAAAGAACGCTTAACCATTTACACTGTTAACGGTGACATGGGTGAGCAAACAGCAAAAGCTTTGGGCTTTAATGTAGAGGTTGTATATAACACTTCTGCAATAACAACCCCAGATGACACAGAACAAGCAGCAAAAGTACTTAAAGACTTTGGTGTTGATTTAGTTTTATTTGCTGGAGGCGACGGTACAGCGCGTAATATTTGCCATGCAATCGAGGATACCATTCCCGTACTTGGTATTCCCGCAGGTTGTAAAATCCATTCTGGTGTTTACGCTATTACGCCAAAGGCTGCAGGGCGCGTAGTCGAAATGCTGGTTAAGGGGGAGTTAGTTACCTTAGCCGATGCAGATGTAATGGATATAGATGAAGATGCTTTCAGGCAAGGCACAGTAAAAGCCAAACGCTACGGCGAAATGCAAACACCTAGCGAAGTACGCTATATGCAAGCGGTTAAAAATGGCGGTAAAGAAACCGACGAACTCGTACTTGCCGACATTGCAGCGCATGTTGTATCGCAAATGGATGAAGACACATTTTATATTATGGGTAGCGGCTCAACGGTTGAAGCCATAATGGAAGAAATGGGGCTTGAAAATACGTTACTTGGTGTTGATTTAATAAAAGATCAAACCTTAGTTGCCCAAGATTTAACGGCTAAGCAATTGCTTGAGCTTACACATGATCAAAGTACTAAGTTAGTCATTACGCTCATTGGCGGGCAAGGGCATATATTTGGCCGTGGTAACCAGCAATTGAGTCCTTTGCTTATACGCGCAATTGGCAAAGAAAATATTATTGTAGTAGCAACAAAAACAAAACTACTAGCGCTTAATGGTCGCCCCCTTATTTGTGATACAGGCGATGGCGAATTAGATGATGAATTAACCGGTTATATTAAAGTAACCACCGGATTTAACGACCATATTATGTATGCAGTAGGGCACCAAAACCTTGAAAATACAGGTGCTTTGCAAAACCAGGAGATTAATAAATGAGTTTAGTGAACTATATCGATGCAGCCCAGCAGTACTTCGATGATTTAGTAATAAAAGCAACTGACGATGAGTTATTTGCTGGCGGCTATTTACGAGGTCATTTTGATCTTGCAGTTGGTTATGCCGAAGTAGAAAAGCTGACAATCAGTATAGATGAGCTAAATGAAACTGTAGAGCAAAGCTTAGTTAAAGCATATCGCAACGGCGAGCTTAACGAAGAAGACAAGGCATTAGTTGCACGCTTGTGGGATGAAGTTAAAGCCCTCGCTTAACCCTAAGTGGCAAAAAAACACGATTTGTTTATCACTATCGTGTTTTTTTGTGCCCAAAACTTTTAAAGCACATTCCCATGTTAATTTACTGTTTTGTTTTTATGCGATATTGTTACTAAAATAAATTTTAGGAACAATAAAAATGAATAATAATCAAGACGCTTTACCTTCAGGGGTTGTAGCGCGTTTTTTAAATTTTGTTGAGCGAGTAGGAAATAAGCTTCCAGATCCAGCCGTAATATTTCTATTTGCAATGTTATTAATTTGGTTTTTGTCGTGGTGGTTTTCAGGCGTGAGCTTTGATGCAATAGACCCACGTACCGGTGAAGCGATTATTATTAATAATATGCTGGCAAGTGATTCGCTCGCTACCTTTTTATCCTCTATGGTAAAAACTTTTACCGGCTTCGCTCCTTTAGGTGTCGTATTAGTAGCTATGTTAGGTGTCGGTGTTGCAGAGCATTCGGGCTTTATTAATACCGGCCTTAAGTTAATGCTTAAAGTTACTCCTAAAAAGCTATTAACGCCTTCAATCATTTTAGTGGCCATTGTGAGCCATACCGCTACTGACGCAGGTTATGTATTAGTTATTCCACTTGCCGGTGTTATATTTTATGCAGCAGGACGCCATCCGCTTGCGGGTATTGCAGCTGCATTTGCAGGAGTCAGTGGTGGTTTTGGGGCTAACTTTATTCCATCAGGGATTGATCCATTACTACAAAGCTTTACCCAAAGTGCGGCGCAAATAATTAATCCTGCCATAACAATTAACCCGTTAAATAACTGGGCATTTGCTTCAGCATCTAGCTTATTTATTGTGGCATTAGGCTGGTACATTACCGATAAAATTATTGAACCACGTTTACAAAAAACAGCAGTTGATGGTGCTAAAGAGGATTTACCTGTATTTGAAGATGCACGTAGTGATGAAAAACGTGCCTTTTATATAGCCAGTACCGTGATGATTGCAGGACTTGCGTTATTAGCATTTGTCTCTGCTCCAGACGATTCTGCAATGCGCAGTAGTGACGGATCCCTTACTAATTTTAGCTCTCCTTTAATGCAATCAATTGTACCACTAATATTTTTACTTTTTTGGATCCCAGGCACTGTATATGGTTTTACGGTAGGTACCTTTAATACTTCAAAAGATATGATTGATGCTATGAGTAAAGCGATGAGCGGCATGGCATATTATATCGTCATGGCGTTTTTCTGTTCGCTATTTATTGCTGCATTTAGTAAATCAAATTTAGGTGCACTGCTCGCAATTGAAGGTGCGCAGTTATTAAAGGCGATGGAATTGCCAAGTGCAGTAACGGTTGTAGGCATTATCTTTTTAACTGGCTTTGTTAACTTGTTTGTAGGTTCAAGTTCAGCAAAATGGGCGTTACTTGGCCCCATTTTTGTACCGATGTTAATGCAACTTGGCATTTCGCCAGACTTAACTCAAGCCGCTTATCGTGTAGGTGACTCAAGCTCTAATATTATTACACCGTTAATGCCATACTTCCCATTAGTGGTGGTGTACTGTCAAAAGTATGTCAAAGGCACCGGTATAGGCACTTTAATTGCTATTATGCTGCCGTACTCAATTGCCTTTATGATTGGCTGGAGTATCTTTTTATTAGGTTATTGGGCACTTGGTATTCCTTTAGGTTTAGATGCAAGCTACATTTATCCAGCATTGCCTTAGCCTAAACCTTTATGAACCTCACTCACTTGAGTGAGGTTTTTAAATAAAAGTCCTGTAATGTTAAAGTAAGTCTAAGTTATCTTTCTAAATCTCTCACTATATAGCCAAATAAGCTGGCCTCTCCAACAATATACACATAATCATTTTTGTTGTTCATTATTGTAGACTTATCGTCATACCACCTAAAATCATGAATCTTATTCGTTTTAGGGTCTTTGAAGTATAAACGAGTACAGCTATCTTCATACTCAGTGCCACACTCTTGTACATCGGTCAGGATGTATTCTTTATACCAATAGTCGCCTTGTGTGTAGTAAGCCCATAATTTAATAGGATCAGAGATAAAAACATAGAGTATTCCAAAGATTAATAAAGGGGATAATGGGTACATGAAAATGGATGCTAATTTTATTTTAGTATCTGAGAAATTGTATTTAAGTGATTCTCTATATTTACTGCAGCGTTTATATTTATTGAATATAAGTATATTTAAATAGATAAATAGTGCACAACAGATAATAGGGAGGGTTATAAAGAAAACAGCGTCGTATAGTTCATTTGAGATGAATGGTGGATCTGTAAAGTCCATTAAAATAGGTATAGTGATGCATAATAAAATGGGGAGTACTATTGCTACAAAGAGCAAGTTGTCGTAAATCTTTTTCAATTTTTAATTCGTCCGTGAACTATAGCCTTTGTCTAGTTTACAGAATTTTTGTTATTTTAAAAATCAGAGAAATGTATTTATAGGCATTAAGCAACCCGAACTCAGGCTAAAAAAACTATCTCAAGCCGCTATTGAATTGACGCGAAAGTTTACTTTGTTTTCACTGTAGCAGCAGCTTAAAAACAAAAAAACCTTGTCACTTTCGTGGCAAGGTTTTTTTATTAAAGAGTCGTTGCTTATTTAGCTGTGAAGCTTACAGGGCGACGTTCTTTACGAGGACCGCTGCGCTTATCACCGCGTGCGCCGTCATCTTTATTAAAGCTGCGTTTCTTATCACCAGCTGGACGCTCAGAGCGTTCGCCACGTGGTTCAGCAGGACCTTGATCAGTTGTAATTGTTAAGCCCATAGGGCGTTTACAAATAAACACTTTTTGGAAGTGATCAAGTACATCTTTAGGCATGTTTTGCGGTAATTGAACCGTGCTGTGATTGTCGTGTAGACGAATATCACCAATAAACTTGCTTGAGATGTCAGCTTCGTTAGCGATAGCGCCAACAATATTTTTAACCTGAACACCATGTTCACGACCCACTTCGATACGGTACGTATCCATAGGACCTGCATCACGGCTGTTACGTTCGCGAGGTTTACGCTCAGCGCGTTCACCACCACGTTCGCCGCCACGTTCGTTACGACGTCCACGGTCACCACGATCGTTGCGTGAATTGCGGTCGTTACGCTCGTTACGTTCACGAGGTTGAATCTTAACTTCTTCAACTTTAATTGGCGACTGTTGCTGTGCTAAACACAGTAACGCACCCGCTAAGCTTTCAAGAGGAAGATCAAGTTTTTCAGCCATGTTAGTAGCTACTTCATTGAAGAACGTGATGTCTTTGTTTTCAAGCGCAATAGTTAATTTTGCTTGTAACGCTTCGATACGTTTTTCTTCAACAATTTTTGCTGTAGGTAATTCAACTTGAGCAATTTCAGACTTCGTATGACGAATGATATTTTTAAGTAAATAACGTTCGTTATGTTTTACGAATAAGATTGCTTTACCAGTACGACCAGCACGACCTGTACGGCCGATACGGTGAACGTAGGCTTCAGAATCTTGTGGGATATCGTAGTTGATAACTAAGCTTAAACGGTCAACATCTAGACCACGTGCCGCTACATCTGTTGCAATAACAATGTTTAGCATGCCACTTTTTAAGCGATCTACAGTGCGTTCACGTGCTTGCTGGTTCATGTCACCGTTAAGTGGAGCAGCAGAGAAACCTTCGCGCTCTAATAACTCAGCAAGTTGTACTGTATCGTTACGCGTACGTACGAAAACAATAGCACCTTCATATTGCTCAGCTTCTAAGAAGCGAACAATTGCTTTATTTTTGTGTACGCTTGCATTCCAAAACACTTGCTCAACAGATGATACTGTAGAGTTACGCGCAGAAATATGAACCTGTTCAGGGTTATTCATATACTTGCTGCTGATGTTTTGAATTTGCTTAGGCATAGTCGCAGAGAAAAGACATGTTTGCTTTTCGCGCGGTGTTTTTTCCATGATGCTTTCTACATCATCGATAAAGCCCATACGTAACATTTCATCGGCTTCATCAAGTACAAGTGCTTGTAGAGCATCAAACTTGATAGTGCCACGGTTAATGTGATCGATTAAACGACCTGGAGTTGCAACAATAACCTGAGCGCCACGACGAAGTGCGCTTAATTGGATACTGTAGCTTTGGCCACCATATAGTGCCAATACTTCAATACCACGAACATGTTTAGCATATTGTTCGAATGCCTCAGCAACTTGGATCGCAAGCTCACGTGTTGGTGTGAGTACAAGGATCTGTGGCTGTTTCACAGACGGGTCAATATTATTTAGTAATGGCAGTGCAAATGCTGCGGTTTTACCTGTACCCGTTTGAGCTAGTCCCAGTACGTCCTTTCTTTCTAGCAATAACGGTATACATTGAGCTTGGATTTCAGATGGTGTCTTGTAACCCAACTCTTCAACTGCCTTCAAAATTGCAGGAGAAAGATTTAGAGATTCAAACGTGACTGGTTCTGACATTAATACGCCTCAACGAATTTAAAGAGGCGCGCATTATATAGGATTCGCGAGGCAAATGCTTGTATAAATTGAAACTAATTTCTATGTGTTTGATGTTGGTCGAAATTTAACCAGTTTGATTTGGGGTTTATTAAACTGGTTAACATATTTAATACAACGCTTATTTGTACAAGCCTAGGTTTTCTTTTGCGTAAGCTTCAAATTCTGTAAATCCACCGATGTGATTTTGATCCACAAAAATTTGTGGAACGGTAGGGCAAGGTTTACCTGCTGACTTTTCAAGGTCGGCTTTACTAATGCCTTCTTTAATTATATCGATGTAGCGAAATTTAAAGTCATCACGTTCATTTGATAGTTGCTCCGCAACATCTTTTGCACGAACACAATATGGACAACCTTCACGGCCAAAAATTACAGTTAACATAGCTTTCTCCTCAATTTGATTAAAATCAGTTTAAATGATTGAAAAATTATTTAAAGCAAAAAAAATCGATTACACCATTCTAATAAAAACTATAAATCATATATTGCATATCAATATGATTTGCAAAATGCGAATGAGAAACTAAAGCGCTGTCTGTCTAATACTTAAGTATATGAATGCAAGTGTGTTTACAAGAACTAATTTGTGGCACATAACTTGATGATTAAGAGCTATACATTGGGTTAACGAGAATACTTTATGAATATTAATAGTCACGTTTTAGAAATTATCCAAGGGGTAATCGGTAAATATTGTAAAACCCAAAATCGAAATTTTTCAGTTACTTTAATTAACAAGTTGCAATGTAACTACGTTTGTTTGCAAATCCCTCTTGAGCAAATGATTGCGCAATGCGAGGAATTTCTGATTCCAGCGCTAGCATCTGTAAAGCAGAGCTTTTTACTTAACCTAGAAGCAAATATACAAGGGGTTAGCCTTCATTACCAGATTGATGATTCTGAGCAAGTAAGCACGCTGGATTTTCATGGGCTTTTAGCAACAAAAGAGTCAGTTAGTTTGGCACTTGATATTAGCCAAAATATAGACGTTCTAACTGATTGTGAGGCGTTATTTAAAAGTTGTTTAATAACATCGGATAATACCCATGAGCGCTTTGGCTTAAATTTTAAATTATTCAATAGCACTTTTAAGGAAACGGTACAGATTGAGGATTTACGTCACCTTAGTGGTGATGCGCTAACTGATAAACTAAATGGTGACAGCATAAATAGACACATAAAGTTATGCACTATTAGCGACATTAGTGAGCTGAGCCAAGAGAACAAACTATCTAAAAAAATATTAGGTTGGCCATTTTTTGATACTGACCTCATTACCATTTTAACAACATTTCATACGCAAACACGTTTATCTGTATTAGTGGCGGATGATAGCTTACCAAGTCAAATTGCAACAAAAGTGATGCTCGAAATGCTGGGCTGCTTAGTAACATGTGCAGAAAATGGCGCTAGTGCCTTAACGCTTGCTCAAAATGAACCATTTGATTTACTGCTCTTAGATGAGCGCATGCCAGGAATGTTTGGCAGTGACGTAGCACAGCAATTGGTGCGTCAAAATACCCCTAATAATGATACACCCAAAGTTATTTTAACTGGGCTAACAGGGGATGAGCAGATAGCTGAGTTATTTGAAAAAGGTATTACGCACTATTTACAAAAACCAGTGACCAAAGCAGTGCTTGAAAAGTTTATTAAACCTTGGCAATTAGCGTCTTAAATTGGTTAATAAGGTGGCAATGATGCATGACTTTTCTAAAACAGCGCTTATTTTGATTGGTTTTCAAAATGATTACTTTTCACCAAAAGGTATTTTGTATGACGTGGTTGAAGAGTCGTCAAGAATTACTGGCGTGGTAGAAAATACACTCTCTTTATTGGCCGCCTGTGCAGAGCAATTTGCGTTAGTTGTTAATACACCCATTCATTTTACACAAAACTACAGTGAGCTTAAAAATCCGATTGGCATATTAAAAGCTATTGCAGATGTGGGCGCATTTAAAGCAGGTTCGTACGGCGCTCAAACCATTGAGCAGCTAGATTTTTTTAGCAATGTTATAGAAGTGGTGCCTGGGAAAAGAGGTTTAAATGCTTTTACACATACTGCTCTAGCGCAAAAGCTCAAAGAACATGGTGTCACTAATGTAATTTTAGCCGGTACGGTGACTTCTATTTGTATTGACTCAACTGCGCGAACGGCTGTTGAACTTGGTTTTAACGTCACTATTTTAAGTGACTGTACATCGAGTCGCACTCCTTTTGAACAAACTTTTTACTGTGAAGAGGTTTTTCCTCTTTATGCGCGAGTTTGTGATAGTAAAACTTTTATTAAGCATTGGAGAGAGCATGGATAACAACGATGAACTACAAGTGCAAATCCAATATGCATTGGTCGAAAAGCTCTCCAATAGTAATCGACGTCAAGCAAAGCTATTAGCTATTTTAGATGAATGTATTTTTGAGTGTGATAAACATTTAAATCTTACCTATATTAACGAAGCATGGGAGAAGAAACTAGGTTACTCAAGCGATTCATTAATTGGTTCTAATATTACTAAGTTAATGAATTGCGATGATATTATGCATTTTGTTGCATACAGTTGTTGTTTGCTTGAAGGAAAGCAGACTCCTAGTGTAGAAATACAAATAAAAAATAGTCACGGACTCTTAAACTGGTTTGAGTTGAGGCTAGTTTATGATGAAAAAAGCGGTTTTATAGGTTCACTCTATGACATTCAACGTCATAAAGACTCACAACTTTTGCTTACACAACAGCAAAAATATGTAAAACGCTTATCGCTTGTTGCGAGCCATACAAATAACTTAGTGATAATTACAGATAAATTTGGCGTAATTGAGTGGGTTAACAATAGTTTTGAAGTACTTACAGGTTACACCTGTGATGAGGTTATAGGCACCAGTCCTGGTCATTTACTGCAAGGGCCAAAAACATGTGAAAAAAGCCGTAAGGTCATGTCTCATGCCGTAAAAAATGGACTTCCTTTTCAAGTTGAAACTACAAATTACGATAAAAACGGTAATATTTATTGGGTTGCTATTGATGCAAACCCAGTGCGAGATGATGAAGGCCAAGTAAAGCACTTTATCGCTATAGAAACTAATATTACGCAGCGAGTTAAAGCCGAACAAGCAATGGCAGAGATAGAATATAATTATCACTCTGTCGTTGATAATATCCCTGATATTGTTTTACGCCTTGATACATTTGGCAATCTATTATTTATAAATCAAGCATGGCAGCGAGTTCTACACAGCAAGGTAGATGAGAGCCTTGGCTTACCTATAATTAAGTTTATAGCAAAAGAAGATGTAGAAAAAATTAGTAGCACTTTACTTGATTATAAACAAGGTAAGCGTGACATTCGTCGCTTTGATATACGTTTAATTAATGCACAAGGTATAAATAACTGGGTCGAAATTACACTTACTCCAATTGTTGGTGGCTACGAAAGTGATTTATCATCAATTGCTGCGACACTTGTGGATATACAAGAGCGTATTGAAAGCGAGCAAATATTACTTGAAGCTAAACATCAGGCAGAAACCCTAGCGGAGTCAAAAAGCCGATTCATGGCAAATATTAGTCATGAAATTCGCACACCATTAAATGCTGTAATTGGATCTGCAGATATTTTGCATCATACCGGTTTAACTTCTGAACAAATGCGCTATACACAAATGATTAAAACAAGTTCTGACGCGCTATTAAGTGTATTGGACGATGTATTAACGTACTCACGTTTTGAAGCACAAGCCATAACACTCAATAATCAGCCATTTAGTATTGATACGTGTATTGAAGAAGCAATAGATATAATTTCCCAAAGCGCTTTACAAAAAGGGCTTGAGGTTATTTTTGATTTTTATCCTGATGTACCAGCTCAAGTAATTGGTGATCATGCCCGTATAAGACAAATAGTCATAAATTTATTAGCCAATGCGATTAAGTTCACTCAACATGGTGTAATAACGGTTACTGTTAAGTTCACTCATATTGAAGGTAATAATTTAAACCTTTATATATCTGTAAAAGACACGGGTATGGGAATTGCAAAAAATAAAATTGACAGTATGTTTATGCCTTTTATTCAATCCGATAATTCAATTACTCGAAAGCATGGTGGCAGTGGCTTAGGGCTTGCGATATGTAGGCAAATTTGTGATGTGGTAGGTGGAGATATTTCGGTTAGTTCTGAGTTTAATAAAGGAAGCGAGTTTATAGTTAATTACCCGCTGCAAATAGACACAACTGACTCAATTTTAAGAGAAGGGTTTGCAGCACGAAGTAAAAAGCCAAAAGTATGGATAGTAGGAAGTCACGAAATTCTAAAAACAGCCTTGGAGCATACGCTCACTCGGTTTTCTATCACTTTTGAACACTACGAAGTATGCCCAGATATACCCAAGTACGATAGTTTTCCTGATGCAATTGTACTAACTGATCCTCAAATGTTAGCCCAAACACGCGAGCGTATAAATACATACAACTCCCTTAATTCACCGTGTTTACTCATCCTAGATTTGCTAGGTAAAAGCTTATTACCGCAAAATATTAACGACAGAGAGCTTAGGTTAAATGGCCCTTATAAAGTATCGCATGTACTACGGGCAATTAGTTTATTAGAAGAGCAGCTGTTTCATTTGGATATTATATTTACCAATCGTGAGCAAAAAGAAACTTTAGAAAGCCCCTTAGGGTTAACTCAGTTAAGCGGAACCAAGGTATTGGTTGCTGAAGATAATACGAATAATCAAATTGTAATTCGGCAGTTTTTAGAACAAAAAGGTTGCCGTGTGCATATTGTTAGTGATGGTCAAGAGGCAATAATAAAGGCGCAAAGCGGTGAAATTGATATTATTTTTATGGATATCCAAATGCCAATACTCGATGGGATTTCTGCAACTAAAGCAATCAGAAAGTTAGGTATAACCACCCCCATAATAGCACTCACTGCAAATGCGATTCATGGTGATAAAGAGCGATTTATAGACGCGGGGATGAATGACTATTTAGCTAAGCCAATTGTAAGTGAGACACTTTATTTATTACTTGATAAATATGCCCCAGAGCAGGTTATTGAATCTAAACATTTGAAGCTCTCTCGTTTAGCGCAAGTGTGGGAAAAGCTGAGTTGAGCAATGAAGGCTAGGGTTTGTTAAACGTTTAGGGTTAAGTTTGTAGCAGTGTGTTTGGTATTTAGGCAAAGTTGAGCCTATGCAGTGTGGTTATTTTCCATAAATGGGCGATAACGTAGCATTAATGCCAAACAGGCGCTGCCCAAAGGTTTCTTCCTAAGGGCTATTTACTCTTTGTTGCCAACATGCATGTAGGGAAGGGGTAAGGGGCGTGAGCAGAACGCGGAAGCTTTGCTCGGTCTTACATCGATGTAAGTCAGTAGGGTAACGCAGGAGCAGTTACCGATCCCGCTAGGTTATAAACCTCGCGCCGCGATTAAACCGCCTGTAGTTTGAACGAATTTTAATCCGCAAAGATCAACAGACAATATAAAAAGTGGGTTTGTGTTGCATAGAACTTGATAAACGGAGAAATTAACCTAGTATTTTAGGGGTAAGTTAAATTTATTTTTTAGTAATTAATGAGTGTTTTTAGTGTGTGTTTTTTTAATTTGATTCGCAAATTGCAATTCAAAATAAAAATAAAATGTTATGAACTTTATTTAAATACTCAATCATACCTTTAATTTATTTTAACGACATGATTTTGTAAGGTTTTTACTTTTTTGTAAAGTTGTTATCTGGTTGGCACGACTTTCGCAATATATTAAATATCAAATCAAGACGAATTTAGTTAAATTTTTAAGGGGTGCAATATGCAAACAAACACAAAAGCCAAACAACAGCCTAAAGGTAACAATTGGGTACTAACACCTGAAATTATGGTTTTGTCAATTTTGCTTGTTGCCACTTTAGTAATAGGTATAACAGTTTTACGAGGTAGCGATTCGATTGAACCGCTGGCAGATATTCAGCCAATTACTTTTACACAAGCTGATGTTGAAAACGCTCAGTTGATGAGTAATACGTTTGACTCGCAAAATACCAACTATGCACAACATGTAACTTCTTCTAAAAACGAAAATAACGACACTCTTTCAAACTAGAGACTTTTGCGCAGGTAACTATTTATAGTTGCCTGCGTTTTTTTATGTTCCTACCACCAATTTAATTTTTTATCCCTCCCCATAAAATTATTTATTTTCTCTTAAATTTAGATGGTGCTTAACCTAAACAGGGTTTTATCAAAGCTTTCTCTTTTCTCATATACAATTGCTAATATTAGCTTTGGTCAGTATCTATTAACTGGCTTATCTGTGTTTTATAAGCTCGATTAAGCGCTCACATTGCCAATGTAGCTGCATTGCAAACTGAATTGCAAAATGCGAATGAAATGGGAGAAGTAAATCCATTTAATATTCTAATTTAACTACCTGAATATATTGGTTTTTATTTCTGTTTTTTTGTATTTAAAATGGCCTGTAAATTGCTCTTTAATATAATAAGTCACTAAGAGTGAAACCGGAGCAAAATCATGAGTGCGTTTAAATACCTAGAATCGGAAAAACCAGTCAATCTAGCAAGATGGCATGAGTTAGAGAGGATCATGTCTGATTCAATGCAAAATAATTATTTTAAAATGGTTTATCAACCGCTTGTATCATTGGGATCTGGAAAGCTGGTCGGCTTTGAGTCGCTAGTAAGGTGCCAATCACCGCGCTTTGGCATTGTTGGCCCTGATGAGTTTATCCCTCATGTAGAGCAATCGGGAATGATTTTAGAATTAGGTGACTGGATTTTTGAGCAATGTTTGTCTGATTTAAAACATATGCGGCAGTTTGGTATGACAGATATTGCTGTTTCATTAAATATTTCACCGGTACAAATCTTAGATGGTGATGTGTTTGCAAAAGTAATGTCTTTGCTAGAAAAGCACCAAATACCACCACAGGCTATTAAAGTCGAATTAACGGAAACAGCGCTCATTCATAGTCCTGATAAAATAGCTAAGGCGTTTGAAAACTTCCATAAAGAAGGCGTAAAGGTGTGGATTGATGATTTTGGCACTGGGTATGCCTCTTTAGGTTTACTTCGTCAATTTGATATTGATGGTTTAAAAATTGATCGCAGTTTTGTAAGTGGTATTGCAACTAATAATGAAGACTTTACGTTATGTAGCGCAATTATTGCGATGGCTCAACGATTGGGTTTACAAACGGTAGCAGAAGGTATTGAAGAGAATGAGCAATTACAAATATTAGAACAACTTGGTTGCGATATAGCTCAGGGGTACCTGCTAGATAAGCCGCAAACGTTAACTAAAAGTATTGATACTTGGGCTTTGTAAATGTTTATATTCATTTTGATTTGCAAAATGCAAAAAACAAATTACTCTTAAACTACAACTCTTACATATTATTAGTGTACGAAGTTTTAACTTACACAAAGGTTATCTATGCCCATATCAGAGCAGTTTGTCGATAAAAGTATTACCGAGCTAAATGTATTAACTCAACTCGAAAAGGATGTTGGGACAACTGTGTTAGCTCGTTTAATTAAATTATTTATTGATGAATTAGTTACTATGGCTAACCAATTAGATACGGCAATTAGTAGTGAAGATACTATAAAAATTAAAGAAGTAATGCATGTCTTAAAAAATTCAGCAGCTTTATATGGTGCATCTGCTTTAGCTGCGTTAGCAACACAATTACACGATTCGCCACCGTCAACTACACAAGAAAACTTGCACGCAGCGCTTGTTATTAAACACAACTTGGATAAAACCCGAGATGCGTATCAAATAATGAGTAATAGTATAGCTATCTAGGAGAAAGCCGTGTCAGATATAATCGATAAAGGTCTTGTTTATATAGTTGAAGATAGCATTGCCAGTGGTGCTTTATATGCAAGTCAGCTTGAACAGGCTGGTTTCCAATGCAAACACTTTACAGATGGGTACTCTGCTTTAGTAGGTATTAAAGAAAAAATGCCAGCGGTCATAGTACAAGACGTATGCTTGCCAGATATAAGTGGGCTTGAGGTATTACAATTTGTAAATAAGCAAAAAAATCCTGCTAATGTAGTCATGATCACCTCAAACAGCTCTATTGATATTGCAGTGGAAGCAATGCGTTTAGGCGGTTTTGATTTTTTAGAAAAACCTTTCACAAGTCAACGACTCATTAGTTCAGTAGAAAGTGCCTTGACGCCAAAAGAGCAAGTTAAAGTTCAACCATTGGTTAAAAACAGAGATAAAAATCAAGATTTTGTTGGTGAATCACTGGCAATGAAAACCGTTTTTAGATTACTTGATAGTGCAGCTAGAAGTAAAGCGTGTGTATTTATCACAGGTGAAAGTGGAACCGGTAAAGAAGTTTGCGCACAAACCCTTCATGATACAAGCCCGAGAAATACAGGACCATTTATTGCCATAAACTGTGCAGCTATCCCTGCTGAGCTATTTGAATCAGAATTTTTTGGTCATGTTAAAGGTGCGTTTAGTGGGGCATTAAGCGATCGAAAAGGGGCTGTTGAAGTGGCCAACGGCGGTACCTTATTTTTAGATGAATTATGTGAAATGGAACTTAACTTACAAGCAAAGTTATTACGCTTTTTACAAACAGGCATTTTTAGTAAGGTGGGTAGTAGTGAAGTATTACACAGCGATGTTCGTTTAGTCTGTGCAACAAACAGAAACCCTATCATAGAGGTTGCAGAAGGGCGTTTTAGAGAAGATTTATATTACCGTTTAAATGTTATCCCCGTAAAGCTCCCCCCTTTAAGAGAACGCGGAGGCGATATATTACTGCTTGCTGAGTATATTTTGAAACAAAAAAGCGATAATAATGCAAAGCATTTTACTGGTTTTTCTGATGAAGTTAAGGCGCTTTTTTGTAATTACGATTGGCCAGGAAATATTCGCGAACTACAAAATGTAATTGAAAACACCGTTGTTATTAATGATGGCGATGTAATTGAAAAAGACATGCTACCAAGCTCATTTGGGTTAGGGGCTGTGAAGCACTCGATATCCGCTAAGTCAGTTCACAATACAAACGAGCAGAGTGTTCAATTATCGCCTATGTCTGTTCACGATATAGAACCTTTGTGGCAAGTTGAAAAAAGGGCGATTGAAAATGCAATTAAAAGTTGTGAAGACAATATTCCTCTTGCTGCTGCTTATCTAGGGGTTAGTGCATCTACCATTTATAGAAAAATAAAGGGATGGTCTTAAAGTTATAATCGATTTTTAATTACACTTTTCAGGTTGAATTAATAAAAGTTACCCTAAGCTCTATGGGTAAGAGCAAATTAATTTTTAATCTGAAACAGTAAAAGGAGATCGCAATGAGTAACACTAGTTTAAAACCTGCGGATATTATGCCATCACTAGTAGTGAGAGATGTTGATGAGAATAAGGTAGATTTAGTTGATAGAGTAAGTGACTCTCCCTGGAAAATGATTGTTGTTTATCGAGGCCAGCACTGCCCTAAATGTACTGCGCAACTTAACGAGCTTGCTAAAGTTCATAAAGACTTTAAAGATGCTGGTGTTGAAGTGGTTGCAGTAAGTGGTGATAGCCATGAGCAGCTTAATAAACATCTTGAAAAAATAGATATTAACTTCCCAATTTACTATGGTTTAACAATCGAACAAATGACCGATTTAGGGCTACATATTAGCGAGCCTCGCAGTGATGCAGAAACTGATCATCCATTTGCTGAGCCAGGCATTTTTGTACTTAATGAAAAAAATCAGCTTCAAATGGTCGATATATCAAACAGCCCATTTGTTCGTCCTGATTTAGAGCAACTGCTAGGTGGAATTAAGTTTTCTAGAGAAAACGACTATCCAATCCGAGGCACATTTATTAAATAACATTCATTTTCATGGTTTCAAAAGGCACTTTTTAGTGCTTTTTTTATTTATTTTTAATTTTTTTAAATTAATCTCTTGAAAACAATTTTACCGTCCATATATAGTTAAGTAGGACGCCTGATGGGTCCTTAATTAAACTTAAACAATTGAAATTTATACTATTAATTAAACTTTGCTTGAGCTTGTTCAATAGAAGAGCACATGCAAAATATCGCTTAAATATGAGGATATTATTATGCGTACAGTAGACTTATCACCACTTTATCGTTCATTTATCGGCTTCGAACATTTAGCATCACTTATGGATGCGGCAGCTAATACAGATAAGCAGCCAAGTTTTCCTCCTTACAACATAGAAGCACTCGATAAAGACAAATACAGAATCACTATGGCCGTTGCCGGTTTTAGCGATAACGAATTAACCATTGAGTCAGAAAATAACACATTAAAAGTTACAGGTACTAAAGCAAATAAAGATGAAAACGCAGAGCGTAAATTTATTCATCAAGGTATTGCTGAGCGTAACTTTGAACGTAAATTCCAGTTAGGAGATCATGTAAAAGTACTTGGCGCAGATTTAGCCAATGGCTTACTAAGTATTGACTTAGAACGTGAAATCCCTGAAGCGCTAAAACCACGTAAAATTGAAATTGGTAATAGCAATCTAATAGAAGGTAAATAATCTTCTAAAGTACATATTCCCCTGATTACTTAGCCGCCTCATTCGAGGCGGCTTTTTTGTTTACAGCGCTTCTAAATTATTAAGGTAGTAGGTTGCTTGTTGCAGCGTTTGTTCTTGGAGTGTTTTTTCTTGTTTATCCCAATTTTTATATACCATACCAATACGTGGGTTCTTTTCTAGCCTGTCTCTGTGTTTATTCATGAAATGCCAGTACAGGCTATTTAGCGGGCAAGCTTTATCACCTACTTTTTGTTTAACATCGTACTGACAGCTTTTGCAGTAATCGCTCATCTTATTAATGTAGTTACCGCTTGCAGCATAAGGTTTAGTCGCAATTATTCCATCATCGGCAAACTGGCTCATTCCTCGGGTGTTGGGCATCTCTACCCACTCTATGGCATCAATATAAACACCTAGGTACCAGTTATCTACGTTATCAGGGTTTATTCCTGTAAGCATGCAAAAGTTTCCAATAACCATTAGGCGTTGAATATGGTGGGCATAAGCGGTTTCAAGGCTTTGTTTTAATGAGTGGCTTAGGCAATTCATTTTTGTTGAGCTGTTCCAAAAATAAGATGGTAGTGTGTTTTTGGCTTGTAATTGATTTTTAACAGCGTAGTCGGGCATGTTAATCCAATAAATGGCACGTACATATTCTCTCCAACCTAATATTTGCCTAGTAAAGCCCTCTACTTGCGAGAGGGATATTTCACTTGGTCTTTGTTCGTATTCTCTTATTACACGTTTGATTACATATAACGGGTGGAGTATTTTTGCGTTTAGGGCAAACGATAATCGGCTATGGTACAAGCTGGTATTATTTTTACTTTGATCTGTCATCGCATCTTGAAAGTGACCAAAGCAACTAAGTAAATGCTCGCAAAAGTATTCGAGAGATTCAATGGCTTGTTTACGCGTTGTTGGCCACTCTAGTTTCTGATCGGCTATTTCGCCAAAGTAAACGATCTTGTGCTTATTTAAGCGAGAAATGATGTTCTTAACATCATTATTGAATAGCTTAGGTTTTGGTATACACGCTAAGTCAGCTTTGGAAAATTTATTACGATTATTACTGTCAAAATTCCATTTGCCACCGGTTGGCTTAGTATCATCAATTAATATATTAAACTGCTTACGCATAGCACGATAGAAGTGCTCCATTGTCACATGCTTGTTTTTTGTAAAGCGTGTTTTTATATCGGTGAACGGTAATAAAAAATGTTCAGTATCTGTGGCAATTACATCAAATGAGCCATCACTTTTAAACTTAGCTAATTGAGACTTAAGCCTAAACTCATCAGGATATTGATATTCAATAGTTTCGCATTGGTATTTATCAGCAATTCGCTTGAGTAATTCAATTAAATCTTTGTCGTCAGCTGTATCGTCAAGTGTTAAATGCAAAACATTAAATCCTGCCGTTTTTAATGCAGTTGCAAAGTTTTCCATAGCATTAAAAAAAGCACACAGTTTTTGAATGTGATGCTTAACGTAGTTGGTTTCTTGTTTTAATTCTGCGATGAGATAAAGCGTGTCGTCGTCTTTTTGTTTATACCATGAATGAGATGGGTTTAGCTGATCGCCTAATATTAATCTAAGTGTTTTATGATAGGTCATAGTAAAGCCAAATTTTTTTATACGGACATAGTTAATTAAACGATCGTTTTAATATTTTATAACAAGCAAATAGGAGTAATTAAGTGCATAACGACAATAGTTTGCTGTTTTCAATGCTGGGGATTAGTTGTTTCTTGAGTTTAATAATGGATTAGTAAAACGAATAGAAGCGTTAAATAACACAATACATTGTGCTGTTAGCAATAGGGCAAAAAAGTTTAACCGCATATCAAGGCGTTTTTGACCATGGTGTTAAAATGAGCATAATTAAGGGGAGATTAAGTAAATTAAGTCTCCCCCCAATTGAATATCTAAATTTTATTACTTTGCTTTTGCTGCATTCTTTGTTGTAACGAAACCACGTTGGTAACGTTGAAAAGAACATTGCTTGCAAAGCTTTCAAAGTACCTAAGCGCTTTTTTCCAAGCGAGTTGACTCTCAGTAGTAAAATGCTTACCAAGGTGCTCTTCAAGGGTTTCGTAAAAAGCGTTAGATAAAAGGGCAATGTCACTGTGTGAAGCGCCGCTTTTTTTTAGATACATTAAATGGTGAGCTAAAAAAGGAGCTACCGATGCTGGTTTATCTAAATGTTTAACAATTCGTTCTAACACGCAAAAGAGGGTAAAGCTCTTTTCGTTAAACTGTAAGGCCGTCGGGTAATTCATCTCAATACTAGATTGGGCTAATTTACTATGAAACTTAGCCGTAAACGCATGAAAGTTAGGCTTAATAATTGTTAAGTTATTTAATAATGCTGATTGTTGTTGATTCATTTTTATCTCGTTGCAGTGAGTAATAACTATTATTATCAAGTAGGAATAAAGTTGATTATAGCGGGCAGTTCAAATTCTGCACGTTTTTTTAGTGTGAAAGTATGGCTTTTTGTTATATCTATTTACTTTCTGGTAATTAGTGAGCCTTTAAAACGTATTTTAAGAGTTATTAAACTTCAGTTTATCTGATTTTTATCCTGAAATAATAAGCTACTACATTTTATGACTCAAGTATGGGAATTTTATAAAGTTGGCTGATTACTTATGTTACTTACATATACATTAAATTAGCATCTTGACGAATTGCAAATTTTATAAACTAATTGCGTATTATAGTTGCTAATTATCCTGTACATCCTTATAATAGCGGCCATTGTTTAGCGTGTTGTATAACAGCTAACAGCGATATTAAATTTAAGGTTTGATATCTATTGGCGCGGGATGGAGCAGTCTGGTAGCTCGTCGGGCTCATAACCCGAAGGTCGTCGGTTCAAATCCGGCTCCCGCAACCAATTCTACTAGTAGGTATTACCTTACTAATTTATATCGCGCATTCTAAGTAATGCGCGTTTTGCGTTTTAGGCTATGTAGTTTAATTAGGTCAGTTTACTGACTCGCAACCAAGCTTGGCCCTCGGCCACACAGTTTTATGCTTTATTGGTGTGACGCCCCGCTTGGTTCGGGGCGTTGTTGTATCTGCACCTTACGATTTGTGGCAATTGCTATCAAATTAAAATTTAAACTCAGTATTTTAGGGCTATAAGCCCTTTTTTTGTTTGTATGGAGGATTTTCGTGACAAAACTTGAACAAGATTTAGTAACCATGTTAACGCCTGCGGTAGAAATGTTAGGCTTTGAGTTGCATGGTCTTGAATTTGTACAAGCGGGTCGCCATTCTACCTTAAGAGTATATATTGCTCATGAGGATGGGATCTCAGTTGATAACTGTGCGGATGCCAGTCGCCAAATTAGTGCGATTTTAGACGTCGAAGACCCAATTACAAATGAATATGATTTGGAAGTATCGTCTCCTGGTGTTGATCGTCTATTATTCAAACAAGATCACTACGAGCAGGCGCAAGGAGAGGAAGTACGCGTGCGTACTAAACTTCCACAGGATGGTCGTCGTAATTTTAAAGGCGACTTAGTAGCAGTTAGCAGCGATATGATCACACTATCTAGCGATGGTGCAGAGCATCTGATCATGCTTAGTAACATCGAACGTGCGAATTTAATCGCGAAGTTTTAAATTCGAGTGCGAAGGAATAGGGCAAGCGAGGCATTACCCATGGCAAAAGAGATATTATTGGTTGCTGAAGCCGTTTCCAATGAGAAAGCGGTTCCAAAAGAAAAGATTTTTGAAGCTCTAGAGTTCGCTCTAGCGACAGCGACAAAGAAAAAACACGATGGCGAAATTGAAGTACGTGTAGCAATTGACCGTAAAACCGGTGATTACGATACGTTCCGTCGCTGGCAAATTGCCGCTGTATTAGAAGATGGTTCTTTAGAGAACCCATACAGCGAAATCACTCTAGAAGCAGCACAGGTTGAAGAACCTGATTTGCAAATGGGTGATTATGTTGAAGAGCAAATCGACTCAATCAAATTTGACCGTATTACAACACAAATGGCTAAGCAAGTTATCGTACAAAAAGTACGTGAAGCTGAGCGCGCTTTAGTTGTTGAAGCATACAAAGATCAAGAAGGCGAGCTGGTAACGGGTGTTGTTAAAAAAGCAAATCGCGATGCAATCGTACTTGATTTAGGTAACAACGCAGAAGCGGTAATTTACCGTGATGACATGTTGCCACGTGAAAACTTCCGCCCGGGTGATCGAATCCGTGGTCTTTTATATGAAGTTAAACCTGAAGCACGCGGTGCACAATTATTTGTAACGCGCTCTAAACCTGAAATGCTAATGGAATTATTCCGCATTGAGGTGCCAGAAATTGGCGAAGAGATGATTGAGTTACGTGCAGCTGCACGTGATCCAGGTTCACGCGCTAAAATTGCTGTTAAATCTAACGACAAACGCATTGATCCAATTGGTGCATGTGTTGGTATGCGTGGCGCACGAGTTCAAGCTGTATCGTCTGAGCTTGGTGGTGAACGTGTTGATATCGTACTTTACGATGACAACCCAGCACAATTTGTTATCAATGCAATGGCGCCAGCAGAAGTTGCTTCAATCGTAATGGATGAAGACACTCACTCAATGGATATCGCTGTAGAAGCCGATAACCTAGCACAAGCAATTGGTCGTAATGGTCAGAATGTTCGTTTAGCAAGCCAATTAACTGGCTGGGAACTAAACGTAATGACTGTTGAAGACATGCGTACCAAAAATGAAGCTGAATCTGATAAGTTACTTAACTTATTCACTGAAAATTTAGATATAGATGATGAGTTTGCATCATTACTTATTAACGAAGGTTTCTCGACACTTGAAGAAGTGGCGTATGTACCTGCGTCTGAATTTTTAGAAATTGATGGTCTTGATGAAGAGACTGTAGATTTATTGCGTTCACGCGCAAAAGATGCATTGACAACTAAAGCACTTAAAACGGAAGAAAGCTTAGATGGCGCAGAGCCAGCTGAAGACTTACTTGCGCTTGAAGGCTTAGAGCGTCACTTAGCATTTGTTATGGCAAGCAAAGGTGTTGTTACACTTGAAGACTTGGCAGAGCAAGGTATTGACGAATTAGTTGATATCACAGAACTTTCATCTGAAAAAGCGGGTGAACTGATTATGGCTGCACGAAACATTTGTTGGTTTGCAGACGAGTAATTTATTAACGGAGGTATTACACACTATGGCAGAAGTAAATGTTGAAAAACTAGCCGGCGATATAGGTACAACTGTTGATAAATTGCTACAGCAGTTTTCACAAGCAGGTATCACTAAGCAAGCAACTGATAACGTAACAGAAGCTGAAAAAGCAACGTTACTTGATCATTTAAGTAAGCATCATGGTGGTACAGGTTCAGATGGCCCAGCGCGTATGACTTTACAACGTAAGAGCAAAAGCACATTAAGTGTGACTGGTTCTACGGGTAAAGCTAAAGATGTTCAAGTTGAAGTTCGCAAAACACGTACCTACGTGAAGAAAAGCGCAATGGAACAAGAACAAGAGCAAGCACGCTTAGCCGCTGAAGAAAAAGCCCGTCTTGAACAGCAACAAAAAGCTGAACAAGAAGCCGCAGAATTAAAAGCGAAACAAGAGGCAGAACGTAAAGCGAAAGAAGAAGCTGACCGTAAAGCCAAAGAAGAAGCTAAACGCAAAGCTGATGCAGAGCGTAAAGCGAAACAAAAGCAGATGACCCCAGAGCAAAGTGCTAAGTCTGAGAAAGATCGCATAGAAGCTGAGCGTCTGCAAAAAGAAGCAGAAGAGGCCGCATTGAAGAAAGCTGAAGAAGAAGCGAAACGTCAAGCAGAAGAGGCAAGAAAGCTAGCTGAAGAGAATTCAGCACGCTGGAAGAAAGAAGAAGAAGAACGTAAGAAACGCGAAGAAACAGCGGATCATCATCTTACGACTTCAACTTATGCACGTGAAGCAGAAGATGTTGCCGATGCTCGTGATGAGCAAGGCACTCGCCGTGCTAAGAAAAAGAAAAAAGCGCCAGCAAAAGATAAATTTGCAGCGTCAAGAGGCCGTAACAAGTCTAAATTAAAAGCACCAGCATCGCTGCAGCATGGTTTCCAAAAACCAACTGTTGATGTTAAAAATGAAGTGCGTATTAGCGAAACAATTACAGTAGCTGAGCTTGCATCACGCATGGCTGTTAAAGGCGCTGAAGTTGTTAAAACAATGATGAAAATGGGTGACATGGTTACTATTAACCAAGTGATCGACCAAGAAGCTGCACAACTAGTTGCAGAAGAAATGGGTCACAAGGTTATCATTGTTAAAGAAAACGAATTAGAGCAAACAGTACTTAACGACCGCCATGAAGATGGTAAGTCAGAGCCTCGTGCTCCAGTAGTAACTGTAATGGGTCACGTTGACCATGGTAAAACATCGACTCTAGATTACATTCGTTCTGCGAAGGTTGCTTCTGGCGAAGCCGGTGGTATTACACAGCATATTGGTGCATACCATGTTGATGTAAATGGCAATATGATTACCTTCTTAGATACTCCAGGACATGCTGCATTTACATCAATGCGTGCTCGTGGTGCTAAAGCGACAGATATCGTAATCTTAGTGGTTGCAGCAGATGATGGTGTTATGCCACAAACTAAAGAAGCGGTACAGCACGCACGTGCAGCTGGCGTTCCTTTAATCATTGCTGTAAACAAAATGGATAAAGAAGGCGCAGATCCAGATCGCGTTAAAAACGAACTAGCTCAGCTAGACGTTATCCCTGAAGAATGGGGCGGCGATACGCAGTACGTTCATATCTCAGCTAAAACTGGTCTAGGTATTGATGACCTTCTTGAAGCCGTACTTATGCAATCTGAGCTTTTAGAGCTTTCTGCCCCTACCGAAGGTATGGCTGCAGGTGTTGTAATTGAATCTCGTCTTGATAAAGGCCGCGGTCCAGTTGCATCAGTACTTGTTCAATCTGGTACGCTTAACCAAGGTGACATTGTATTATGTGGTCTTGAGTATGGCCGTGTTCGTGCAATGCGCGATGAAAACGGTAAAGACATCAAGTCGGCAGGTCCATCTATTCCAGTGGAAATTTTAGGTCTTTCTGGTATTCCAGCTGCGGGCGACGAAGCAACTGTTGTTAAAGACGAGCGTAAAGCGCGTGAAGTTGCTTTATACCGTCAAGGTAAGTTCCGAGATGTTAAACTAGCACGTCAACAAAAAGCTAAGCTTGAAAACATGTTTACTAACATGACTGAAGGTGATGTTTCTGAAGTTAACGTGGTACTTAAAGCAGACGTTCAAGGTTCTATCGAAGCAATCTCTGATTCACTAACTAAACTTTCTACTGATGAAGTGAAAGTGAAGATTGTAGGTTCTGGTGTTGGTGGTATTACTGAGACTGATGCGACACTAGCTGCAGCGTCTAACGCAATTGTAGTTGGCTTTAACGTTCGTGCTGATGCTTCTGCTCGTAAAGTGATTGATACTGAAAACTTAGACCTTCGTTATTACAGCGTAATTTATGCCTTAATCGAAGAAGTTAAGCAAGCAATGTCAGGCATGCTAGCACCTGAGTTTAAACAAGAAATCATTGGTCTTGCGCAAGTTCGTGACGTATTCAAGTCTCCAAAAATTGGCGCAATTGCTGGTTGTATGGTTACTGAAGGTGTTATTAAACGTAGCGCTCCAATCCGTGTACTACGTGAAAACGTGGTTATCTATGAAGGTGAACTTGAGTCACTTCGTCGCTTTAAAGACGATGTTGCTGATGTTCGTAACGGCATGGAATGTGGTATCGGCGTTAAGAACTACAATGACGTACGTGTTGGTGACCAAATCGAAGTATTTGAAACAGTTGAAGTACAACGTACTCTTTAATTGTTAGCTCGCTAAACTAATAAATGGGGGCTTAGCCCCCATTTGTGTATCCATTATTTAATTAGCTTATTATTAAATTTCAATAAGTTATGATTTTAGGACAAATGCAATGAGAGAATTTTCTCGCACTGATCGTGTTGCACAGCAAATCCAAAAAGAAATTGCTGTAATTTTACAACGCGAAATTAAAGATCCACGCTTAGGTATGGTGACAGTGTCAGCGGTAGAAGTATCGCGTGATTTATCTTATGCCAAAATTTTCATCACTGTGTTTAACACACAAGATGAAGATGCAGCTAAGCAAAGCGCTAAAGTACTTAATGAAGCAACGGGTTATATTCGCTCGTTACTTGGTAAGCGTATTCGTGCTCGTATAATGCCTGAGTTAAAGTTTGTAGTTGATAATTCACTGATGGAAGGTATGCGTATTTCTAATTTAGTGGATTCTATTATCCGCGAAGATAACGCAAAGCATGTCGATGAAGATGTAGAAAGTGTTGATGCTGATATTTCAGATAGTGAACAAAGTACTAAGCACGTAGAAGATACAGATAGCGAAGAAGGCACTGATACAGATGGCAAAGCGCAGTAAAGGCCGTGCAGTTGACGGTATTTTGTTGTTAAACAAACCGCAAGGCATTTCATCAAATAAAGCTCTGCAGCAAGCGAAAGGTGTTTATTTTGCACAAAAAGCTGGCCACACTGGGGCTTTAGACCCGCTTGCTACAGGTATGCTGCCAATTTGTTTTGGTGAGGCGACTAAGTTTACGCAGTTTTTACTCGATACAGATAAAACCTATATCGTTCGTGCAAAACTGGGTGAGCGTACAACAACATCAGATTCTGATGGCGAAATCGTAAGCACGAAAGATGTGAATGTGACGCGTGAGCAGTTAACAAAAGAAATTGCAGCTTTTGTTGGAGAGTCAGATCAATATCCATCAATGTACTCAGCACTTAAGTATCAAGGTAGACCATTATATAAGTACGCACGAGAGGGTATTGAAGTCCCTCGTAAATGCAGAAAAATAAATGTGTTTAGCTTATCGTTTGACGAATTTGATGAACAAAACAACGTATTGCAAATGACGGCTCATGTATCAAAAGGGACGTATATTCGTACAATCGTTGATGATTTGGGCGAAAACCTAGGGTGTGGCGCACACGTTATAATGCTTCACAGAACTGCTGTTGGTCAGTATCCGGCAGATAAAATGGTTTCGCTTGATGAAATTGAAGCGTTGCTTGCTAAAGCGAAAGCAGAAGAGCTTGCGCCTTCTACTTATTTAGACTCGTTGTTATTACCTATAGACACTGCTTTAACTGATTTACCTGTTATTGAAATTTCGAAAGAGCAGGGCAAAGTATTTAGTCATGGGCAAGCAGTCGAGTTACCTGAAGCTTTACCTGAGGGGGCAATTAAAGTTGTTGCGGATGGTGTGTTTATTGGTACTGGCGAGCGCAACTCAAGTGGCCATTTAAAGGTTAAACGTGGTCTTGCTAGCCAGCAAGATGATTACGTAAAGCCTGAATAAGCAATTAGTGTGCCCAGCAGTGGCTTATTAGTTGTAGATGGGAATAATTAACTTGTAGTTATTCCCACAGTTGGTAGAATACGCCGGCTTAATCGTTTTGGCTGAATTAGTGATCGGCTAAGACACCTTTTAAATTTAATTTTTGGAGTTACTATGTCACTAAGCAATCAAGAAAAAATCGATATCATTGCTAAATTTGCACGTGCAGAAGGCGATACAGGTTCATCAGAAGTACAAGTAGCATTACTTACTTATGATATCAACAAGCTTCAAGGTCACTTTGCTGATCACAAGCATGACTTCCACTCACGTCGTGGTCTGCTTCGTAAAGTAAGCACTCGCCGTAAACTACTTGATTACCTTAAAGGTAAAGATATCACTAGTTATACTGCACTAATCAAAGAACTTGGCCTACGTCGTTAAGAACTAGATTATAGAAATGGGAGCTTTTTAGCTCCTTTTTTTGTGCCTAAAATTTGTGTTTGAAAATAAAACAAATTTATAAACTTATTGAATTATATTGTAAAACTCCTATTTCATAGCTTATCAAGCATCGTTGTATTTACCCACTCATTAGCCCAGCTTAAATCTAGTAGCTAGTGTGTGTTGACCTTTCGTGATTAATTTTGCAGCTGTATGTTTGGTCTTTAGGCAAGGCAGCGCCTATGTAGTGTGGTTATTCGCCATAAATAGGCGATAACGCAGTATTAATGCCAAACATGCGCTGCCCTGCGGGTTCATCCTAGGGGCGATTAACTCTTTGTTACTCGATTTTTACTTAGCCCACTAGGTTACAAATCTCGCGCCGTGATTAAATCGCCCCTAGATTGAACAAATTCCAATCCACAAAGATCAACACACCCTAGACTCGCATTTTGAAGTAGCTTTGGTATATACTATGCGCGTAGGTAAAAAGGTTTATCTGCAATTATTCACATCATTGCCAATTGTAGTACTTAATTGATTTCCAACTGAATACAATTATGTACTGTAATTGGTACTTTGATGACAACTTATTAGAATACATTTAAGGAATATTTTAAGTGCAAGCAATTATTAAAGAATTCAAACTAGGTCAACATACAGTGACTCTAGAAACTGGTGCAATCGCTCGTCAAGCAGACGGCGCTGTACTTGCAAGCATTGGCGACACTTCAGTTTTAGTAACTGTTGTTGGTAAGCGTGAAGCACAACCTGGTCAAGACTTTTTCCCACTAACAGTTAACTACCAAGAGCGTATGTACGCTGCTGGTCGTATCCCTGGTGGTTTCTTAAAGCGTGAAGGTCGTCCTAACGATGGCGAAACTCTTATTGCACGTCTTATTGACCGTCCAATTCGTCCACTTTTCCCAAGCGGCTTTGTAAACGAAGTACAAGTTATTGCTACTGTTGTTTCTGTTAACCCTGAAATCCAACCTGATATGGTTGCGATGATTGGTACTTCAGCAGCACTTGCTATCTCTGGTATCCCATTCAGTGGTCCAATTGGTGCATCTCGCGTTGGTTACATCAACGGCGAATACGTACTTAACCCTACATTAAAAGAGCTTGAAGAAAGCCAACTTGATTTAGTGGTAGCCGGTACTGATAAAGCGGTACTTATGGTTGAATCAGAAGCTAACGTACTTGCAGAAGACGTAATGCTTGGCGCTGTTGTATATGGTCATGAGCAATCTCAAGCGATCATTACTGCAATCGAAGAATTTAAAGCGCAAGCAGGCAAGCCTACTTGGGATTGGACTGCACCTGAGAAAGATGTTGCACTAGAAGATAAAGTAGCAACTATTGCTGCTGAAAAAGTAGGCGCAGCTTACTTAATCACTGATAAAGTAGCGCGTAAAGAAGCTCTTGGTGAAGCTAAAGATGAAGTTGTTGCAGTATTAACAGCTGAACTTGCTGAAGGCGAGTCTTTAGACAAACAAGAAATTGGCAAAATCTTCGGTTCACTTGAGAAGAAAATCGTTCGTGGCCGTATAGCTGCTGGCGAAAAACGTATCGATGGTCGTGAACCAGATATGATTCGTGCACTAGACGTAATGACTGGCGTATTACCGCGTACTCACGGTTCTGCTATCTTTACACGTGGTGAAACTCAAGCGTTAGTAACAGCGACACTTGGTACAGAACGTGATTCACAGTTAATCGACGATTTAACTGGTACTCATAAAAACCACTTTATGCTTAACTACAACTTCCCTCCATTCTGTGTAGGTGAAACTGGTTTTGTTGGTTCTCCTAAGCGTCGTGAAATCGGCCATGGTAACCTTGCTAAGCGTGGTATTTCAGCTGTAATGCCTACACTTACTGAGTTCCCTTACTCAATCCGTGTAGTATCTGAAATTACTGAATCAAACGGTTCTTCTTCAATGGCGTCTGTTTGTGGTACTTCTCTAGCACTTATGAACGCGGGTGTACCAATTAAAGCATCTGTTGCCGGTATTGCGATGGGTCTAGTTAAAGAAGACGATAAATTCGTTGTTCTTTCTGACATCTTAGGTGATGAAGATCACTTAGGTGACATGGACTTTAAAGTTGCCGGTACTGCTGCAGGTATTACTGCACTTCAAATGGATATCAAAATCGAAGGTATCACTCAAGAAATCATGCAAATTGCGCTTAAACAAGCAAAAGCTGCACGTTTACATATCTTAGAAGTGATGGATGAAGCGATTTCTGCTCCTTCTGAAGAGCTATCAATGTTTGCTCCTCGCATATACACAATGAAAATCCCACAGAAGAAAATCGCTGAAGTTATTGGTAAAGGTGGCGCAACTATTCGTCAGCTTACTGAAGAAACTGGTACAACGATTGAAATCGGTGACGACGGTACAATTAAAATTGCCGCTACAGATGGCGAAAGTGCAGCTAATGCAATTAGCCGTATTGAGCAATTAACAGCTGAACTTGAAGTAGGTACTATCTACGAAGGTAAAGTTGTACGTATCGTAGACTTCGGTGCGTTTGTAAACATTCTTCCTGGTAAAGATGGTCTAGTACACATTTCTCAAATTAGTACTGAGCGCGTTAATAACGTGGCTGATCACCTTTCTGAAGGTCAAGAAGTTAAAGTTAAAGTACTAGAAGTAGATCGCCAAGGCCGTGTACGTCTAAGTATTAAAGAAGCAATGGAATCAGCAGCACCTGCAGCTGACGCGCCAACTGACGCGTAATTGCTAACTTATTAATCTAGTTATATTAGCTAGATAGTAAAAAAGGGGCTGTTTAGCCCCTTTTTTTATGCTTTAATGAAACCTTATTGGACAAGGTCTGTCTTATATTAATCGCGATATATCTTGGTATTAAGGATTTTAATGATACTCAAACATTTAGCTTTGGCATCTTTTGCTATTTTGTCTTTAAGCGCTTGCCAAACTACAACAGAATCAGAACCAACCCCGATTGTTAATGTGCCATTTACTGCACCTTTAGCTTCTGACTTTAGAAGTGAAATTGCTATTGCACGCTACTCAGAGCTATTAAATAGAGCCGACTTAAGCGAAGAACAACAAGCTAAGCTTTATTACGACCGTGGTGTACTTTTTGATAGTCTAGGTATGACAACTCTTTCGCGTATTGATTTTAATCGCGCAGTAAAGCTTAAGCCTGATTTAGCTGAAGTGTATAATTTTTTAGGTATTCAACATACGCTTATGCAGCAGTATGAAAAAGCTTATGAGTTTTTCGATTCTGCCCTAGAACTTGATGAAGAGCATGAATACGCCTATTTAAATCGTGGTATCGCACTGTATTACGGCGACAGAGCAGGCCTTGCTAAAAATGATTTTAATGAATTTTTAGCTCGCTCTCCAAAAGATCCGTACCGAGTTTTATGGGTTTATTTAGCACAAGCACAAGAGGATAAAGCCGTTGCGCTTGATGCACTTAAACAAAATGCCACTGCGCTTGATGAGTCACAATGGGCGTACCAGTTAATTTCTCTTTATACGGGGGATATGAGTGAACATGCATTTTTATCTGGCATTAGTGATGGTGTTAGAACTGAGCAAGAATATGCGCAGCGTTTATGCGAAGCTTATTTTTATTTAGCTAAAATGCATCAAGCAGCAGGTGAGCTGTATTTAGCATCAGACTACTTTAGGCTTGCGCTAGCAACTAATGTACACGAGTTTATTGAGTACAAATATGCGCGTTTAGAGCTTGAGTTGATGCAAGGTGTTGACGCAAGTTAAGCGTTTTAAATTAATAGGTGTATTACTATGTTGTTTGTTAGTTACAGGCTCGAGTAATCACCTAGGCGCTATTGGCTTTTGGCATGTTTTAAACGCAAAAGCTAATGTGCTACAAAGTTATTGGAAATCACCTGGTTATTTTTCTGATCACTTAGAGCAGTTACCAAATACCTCTTTAGCTATACTAGCCCGCAGTAAAATTTCTTCAGCCCAATATATGTATTCTCTTAAGCTTATTAAAAACAGTCAGAGCGATACTGCAAAACAATTTTGGCTCAGAGCATTAAATGATTTAACAATCCCAGAGCGTAAAATATTAGCAGCAAAGTTACTTGAGCACTCACGTTGGAGCGATTTAAAGTTACTCGCTAGTAAAAAAAAATTACCAGCTGGGGATGTGCTAAATCATCTAAAGCTTCAGTTAAAAACACCACAGAGTAAAGTATCTAGTGAGTTTATCCACGCTCTCGGTTTTTCATCTTTAATAAATATAAGTAAACCTAATAAGCAATGTATGTTTAACGTGCTGACTATGAGCGATCATCGCAGTGGCTTATATAAACTCACCGAGTTTATTAATGCTTATAATAAGCAGCCAGAGCCCCGTGAAAATATTTTTTGCTTTTCAAAACCTGTTTACGTTGCAGGTATGCTTGAGTGTAAAAGTAGCACTAATCAAATAGCAAAGTGTGACTGGCAATCAGCTAAACTCAATAACCAGCTTCCTAACAATTTTGATTTTATAGTAATGATGCAAAAAGATGGAACGGCTAATGTTACTAAAGGAACAATGCTAATAAACTCAAAAGCAAAATACAGTGTGTTTTTGCATGAGTTGATGCATTTTAACGGTTTTGAAGATGAATATGCTTTGCCTAAAACTAAACAAGCATGGTTGTGTGCAAAAACAGGTTTTGTGGCACCTAATTTATTTATTTCTCATGATGAGTCGCCCCCAATAGGCTGGCATAAAGCAAAGAGTTGCCAGATAGGTGGTGTTGCATATAAACCTAGTGAAAATTGGTCTATTATGCAATATCAGCAGTTAGGGCTCTCGGCGCAGTATAGAGAGATTTGGTTGAAGCATTTAGATATGACCAATGGTAATTCTTATCGCCACTCCAGCGCGCTTACATTTGCAAATAAGGCCATATTAAATTAACAATTATCACTATTAATTAATTGTTTTTGTAGGCTTAATAAATTGTTAGTTCATGTTTAAAAAACACCAATACAGAACCGCTTTTTATAGACAAAATCAGTGTTTTTCAGTATAACTATAGTCATTAATGTCGTTTAAAAACAGGCAGTAAAAGCATCCCTTAGTATTAAAAAGAGATGCCCTGATAAACTTATGATTATAAAAGGCCCTACATTATGACTTTGCTCTGGATACCCTTGTTATCCTTAATTGGCAGTGTTATTTCTGCATGCACAGGTAAGTTATCCCGCAATTTAAGCACTAGTTTAACGGCTCTTGCGCCTTTAACGGCTTTGGGAATAACTTTATACCATGCACCTGCAGTTTTAGCGGGCGAAACCATTCGTTACTCTTTCGCTTGGATCCCGTCAATAGGGCTCGACCTATCTCTGCGGTTAGACGGCCTCAGTTTATTGTTTATGTTTATGATTTTAGGCATAGGCTTGCTCGTTATCCTCTACACGCGTTACTACCTCAGTGCCAACGACTCAATGGCTAAGTTATATAGTTATTTAATGCTGTTTATGACCGCAATGCTTGGCATTGTTATGTCTAACAATGTTATTCAGCTGTGGTTGTTTTGGGAATTAACGAGCATCAGCTCATTTTTATTAATTAGTTTTTGGTGGCATAAGTCTGAAGCGCGAAAGGGTGCTCGTATGGCTCTTGCTGTAACAGGGGCGGGCGGCTTAGCGTTACTTGCAGGCTTAATGCTATTAGGTGATATTGTTGGTAGTTATGACCTAGATGTTATCCTAGCGAGTAAAGCGATAATTCAATCTCACGATTTATACGAAGTAGCATTAGTATTGGTGCTATTGGGTGCGTTTACTAAATCGGCACAATTTCCATTTCATTTTTGGCTTCCTCATGCAATGGCAGCGCCTACGCCAGTGAGCGCGTATTTACATTCTGCAACCATGGTAAAAGCCGGTATATTTTTGTTAGCACGTTTTCATCCGGCTTTAGCTGGCACCGATACGTGGTTCTTACTTGTTGGGTTAACAGGTTTAGCTACGCTGTTGTTTGGTGCTTATATAGCATTATTCAAACACGATTTAAAAGGATTGTTAGCTTACTCAACAATAAGCCATTTGGGTTTAATAACGCTATTACTCGGGCTTGATACTGAGCTTGCGACTGTTGCTGCTATATTTCATATAATTAACCATGCAACGTTTAAAGCGTCGTTATTTATGGCCGTTGGTATTATCGATCATGAAACAGGCACGCGCGATATGCGTAAATTAAATGGTATGTGGCGATACTTACCATACACTGCAACGCTTGCAATGGTCGCGGCGGCTGCAATGGCAGGGGTTCCATTGCTTAATGGTTTCTTGTCTAAAGAGATGTTTTTTGCAGAAACGCTGCATCAGCAAGTGCTTGGTTCTATGTCGTGGTTAATTCCAGTACTGGCAACGGTTGCAGGTGCATTAGCTGTTGCGTACTCCGCACGCTTTATTCATGACGTGTTCTTTAATGGTGAACCAATTGATTTACCTCGCACGCCGCACGAACCGCCACGTTATATGCGTGTACCAATAGAAATATTAGTTGTGATCTGTTTGCTAGTGGGTATGTTCCCACACTTTACAATTGATGGCATTTTATCTGCGGCCTCTTTAGCTGTACTTGGAAAAGAAATGCCAGTTTACGAATTGGCTATTTGGCACGGGTTTAACTTGCCTCTACTAATGAGTGCAATGGCGATTGCTGGCGGTTTATTTATTTATATTAATCGTAAATATCTATTTCAGTTTCAAGCATCATTACCACCTTTAAATGCTAAAAAAACGTTTGAACGTGTAATTTTAAGTGTTGTTGCCTGGTGTCAGTCAAAGGTAAGCAGTATCGAAAATGGATCGCTGCAGCGCTACCTAGTAATTATGTTAGCGGTAGTCTTACTGTGTGCCGGTTGGCCATTATTTGAAATGCAACAACTTGCTGGCAGCATGCCACTTACCCCTGTTGATGTGCACAATGCAATTGGTGCGGGCTTATTGATTATTGGTGCTCTTGCTACCGTTATTTGGCATCGCTCTCGAATGGTATCGTTGTTAATGCTCTCAATCGTAGGGTTAATGGTATCGGTTGTATTCACACGCTTTTCTGCTCCTGATTTAGCACTTACACAGTTAACTGTTGAGGTTGTTACTATTATTTTACTTATGCTGGCATTGTTTTTCTTGCCCCAGCATACGCCAAAAGAATCAAGTTCATTACGCGTACTTCGAGATTTAGGAATTGCCTCTACGTTAGGTGTAGTTATAGCGAGTATCTGTTATGCATTACTTACACGTCCATTAGATTCAATCTCAGACTTCTTTATTGCTAACGCTAAAATTGGTGGCGGTGGTACTAATGTAGTTAACGTTATTTTAGTCGACTTTAGGGGCTTTGATACGCTTGGTGAAATTACCGTATTAGGCATTGCCGCATTAGGTATATTTAAAGTACTTTCTCGAATCCCATTATTTATGCCAGCAAGTGACAGCGAAGGGCGCCCATGGGCACGAGAGCGCCATCCAATCTTACTGGCGAGTATTTCACAAAGTTTATTACCGCTTGCGTTATTGGTTTCTGCATATATTTTCTTACGCGGACATAACTTACCTGGCGGTGGCTTTATTGCTGGACTGGTAACGTCAATCGCGTTTATTTTGCAATACATGGCGCATGGTACAGCATGGATAAACGGACGTTTTGATGTTAATTATCGTAAAATCATAGCTTCAGGCATTGGTATTTCACTGTTCACTGGTGTGGGTAGCTGGTTCTTTGATAAGCCATTTTTAACAACTTGGTTTGACTACTTTGATATTCCGTTTGTCGGTAAAACAGAGCTTGCCAGCGCGATTGCATTTGACCTAGGTGTTTACTTAACGGTTGTAGGCGCTACGCTAATGATTTTGGCAAGCTTAGGTAATATGACGGCAGATACCCAGAAAAAAGAGGTAAATATTTAATGGAATTATTGTACGCATCTTGCGTTGGAGTATTGGTCAGTTGCGGTGTGTTTTTACTGCTAAGAGCTCGTACGTTCCCTGTAGTACTTGGGCTTACTATGATTTCATATGCTGTTAACTTATTTTTGTTTTCAGCAGGTCGTCTTACTATTAATAAAGCGGTAGTGCTTGGTACTGGTACAGAATACGCCGATCCTCTACCTCAAGCTTTAGTGCTTACAGCTATTGTTATTGGTTTTGCGATGACCGCATTCGTGGTTATTTTGGCAATACGTGGACGCGCCGATTTAGGTAGCGACCATGTTGATGGTTATGTGCCCAACACCTCTGCAGATAATAAGGAGCAAAAATGATCCAACATTTAGCTTCGCTCCCTATTTTATTACCTATGCTGACGGCTGTTATTTTATTGCTGCCACCATGTGGTAAAAGCGTTAAAATTCGCCGCTTAGTTTCAATTGTAATGGCAATAGCTACTTTTGCCATTAGTGTGCTTTTACTTGTACATGTTAATAATACAGGTATTAACGTTTACGCTATTGGTAATTGGTCTGCACCATTTGGAATAGTCTTAGTAGCCGATATGTTGTCTACCTTATTGGTTACGTTAACTTCATTTTTAGGTTTGGGCGCTATTTTATATGGTAGTGCTGGCGATGATGAAAAAGGCAGCTTTTATCACCCACTTGTTCACTTTTTGATATTAGGTGTAAATGGCGCGTTTTTAACTGGCGATTTATTTAACCTATTTGTATTTTTTGAAGTGCTACTGATTGCATCTTATGCATTGTTAATGCACGCAGGTGATAAACAAAATACTCGCGCGGCATTGCAATATGTAATATTGAATTTAGTTGGCTCAAGCGTATTTTTAATTGGTTTGGGTATTTTGTACGGTGTGCTTGGTACGCTTAATATTGCAGACATGACGCAAAAGGTATCACTACTTACAGGTGATGATGTATATCTAGCAAAAGCAGGCGGCTTACTGCTATTAATAGTATTTGCTTTAAAAGGCGCACTATTACCTCTGCATTTATGGCTTCCAAATACTTACGCAAGTGCTAAACCTGTGGTTGCTGCATTGTTTGCGATTATGACTAAAGTAGGCGTTTACGCTATGCTTCGTGTTTATACGGTGATATTTGGTGAACAAGCCGGAGCGCTTGAACACATGGCGCAGCCTTGGCTTTGGGGCTTAGCAATTGCGACCATTATAGTAGGTGCAATTGGTGTGATGGCAGCACAAGACTTACGTAAACTCACCTCTAACTTAGTATTAGTATCGGTAGGTACGCTGGTTGCGCTAATAGCATTGCAAAATGTAAATGCCACTGCTGCACTTTTATATTATTTAGTGCATTCAACACTTGTTAGCGCCGCACTATTTTTACTAGCAGACTTAGTTTCAATCCAGCGCGGTAAAGTTGGCGATAGACTAGTAGCAGGTCGCTCTGTAAAACAGCCATTTTTATTAGGTGTGTGCTTTATTATTGCGTCTTTAACGGTAGTTGGTATGCCACCACTGTCAGGCTTTGTAGGTAAAATTTGGATACTTAAAGCGACATTAAACAGTGAGCAAGCTTTACTATTTTGGCCAGTATATTTAGTAACAAGTTTTGCGTTGTTAGTAGCGCTTTCGCGCGCTGGCACAACTTTGTTCTGGGAGCATAGAAGCAAAAGTAGCGAAAATGCCGATTGTGCAAGTGCACACCCGTTGCAGGTAACTGTAATTATAGCTTTACTTGCATGTTCGCCATTGCTAGTTATTTTGGGCGGACCAATAAGTGAATATATGCTAAATGCTGCTACTCAGTTACATGATCTAAGCGGCGGTATTAATGCTGTACTTAAAGGAGGCATGTGATGAGATTACAAGCCCGTTTTCGTTGGTTACCAACGCCATTTCGTAGCTTATTTTTGTTTATGGTTTGGTTATTGTTAAACAATAGCGTATCGGTAGGGCACTTAGTATTAGCGACTATTTTTGCGATACTTATCCCTATATTGAGTTTTTCGTTTCGAGACCCTCAGCCACTGATTTTAAAGCCAGGCTTGGCGCTTAAGCAGTTACTTATAGTGCTATACGATATTGTTGTTGCAAATTTACAAGTGGCTTTACTTATACTTGGACCATCAAACAAATTGCGTCCGGCCTTTATAAAAGTTCCTATAGATTTAACACACGACATGCCAATTACTATATTGGCTAGTTGTGTATCGCTTACACCTGGTACTGTGAGTGCAGAGGTTTATCCAATTGCTGAGTCGTTACCTGAAGGTGAAGAGCCAACGCAACGCTACTTACTGATACATGTGCTTGATCTTAAAGATGAAGAAGCACTTATCAAACAAATAAAACAACGCTACGAAGCTCCACTAAAGGAGATATTTCAATGTTAGATACTGTATTACTCATTGTTTTTTCGATGATTGGCTTATCATTATTGCTTAATTTATGGCGATTGATCATCGGTCCGTCAGTGCCTGACCGTGTTTTAGCGCTCGATACTATGTACATTAACGTCATCGCACTGATTATTTTATACAGCATTAGTATGGATACAGGGCTTTATTTTGAAGCTGCACTGCTCATTGCCATGCTCGGCTTTATAAGTACGGTTGCAGTGTGTAAGTATTTACTACGTGGCGATATAATTGAATAAGGTGAAAACATGATCAGCGAATGGGTTGTATCAATATTATTGTTATTTGGTGGTACGTTTATTTTAATTGGCTCAATAGGTTTAATTAAACTACCTGACTTTTTTATGCGTTTGCATGGACCAACTAAAGCAACCACGTTAGGCATGGCGAGTATGTTAATTGCGGCTATGGTTTATTTTGCAAGTTCAGAGCATGGCCTAAGTGTTAAAGAAATACTCATTACTATATTTTTACTAATTACAGCACCGATTAGTGGTTACATGCTAATAAAGTCAGCTATTCATCATAAGCTAAAAGCCAAAGAAGGCACTAAAGGCCTAGATAATGTAGAAGACGACTAACGCAAAAAGTAATTTATAAAAGGCCGAATAAATTCATTTTATTCGGCCTTTTTAATGATTGCTTGTACCCTTTACAATACAAACTATTCATGTGACTATAAATTAATTATTTATATGAAAGGATATTATTATGGGTAAGGTACTACTTTTATCATTACTGATTTTTTCTAGTAGTTTATATGCTGAACAAAATACTAAGCAGCAAAAAATAGATGAACTCATTAGTGTAATGAATTTAGATTCAATGGTTGATTCTATGTACGGCCAGGTTGAAGGTATGATGAAAGGCATGTCAGACCAAATGGGTGTTAAGCCTTCTGAGCAAGCTATTTTTGATAAGTACTACGGCGACATGACGAAGGTATTAAAAACCGAAATGAGCTGGGCTAAAATGCAGCCAATGATGGTCAATGTATACGACAAGCATTTTAGTGAGCAAGAGATTGCCGATATGTTAGCGTTTTATAAAACAGATACAGGGCAAAAAATACTCGAAAAAATGCCTGTTGTAATGCAAGAGTCTATGCAAATGTCACAAAGCTTAATGAAAGATGCTATGCCTAAAATACAAACTTTAGCGCAGCAACTAAGCGACGAATTAGAGCAAAGCCGTAGCGAATCAAACTAGGGCAGCGCATGTTTGGTATTTATGCTGCGTTATCGCCTGTTTATGGGGGGTAACCACACTACATAGGCTCTGCCTTGCCTAAAGACCAAACAGTCTGCATAAATTAAATCACCAATGATTAACACGCCCTTAGATTAATACGCGCCTTACTTAGGCGCTTCTCTGCTAAATTACATCCCCTTCAGATAATACACGGCCAATATCAGCTTAAGTTAATTATGTTTGTGTCATTATGCCAATGAGCAACAATACTTAATCAATTTGAGGGATTAAGTACGGCGCTAACTGCATAAACATTTTTTATATACGACGGCATGAATGCAGGGGCAATTAATAATAACAACTAAATAACGAAACCTTTGCCTTGTTATCCACTCGATTTATTGTCTTAAATAGAGCACTTAATTAAGCCAATTAGTATTATTTTGTTAGTTTTAAAATAGCCATTGACCTATGTGTTGCACCTAGGTTTATTATGAAGCTATTGAAACATGACGGAGTTAAATTATGTATGTTAAACAACTTGCCAAGTTAATGGGCGTGACTGCAGATACTGTTCGTCATTACACACGAATTGGGTTACTTCATCCAATACGCAGTGAAGAAAATGGTTATCAAGAATATACAAAGCAAGACCAGCAGCGTTTAAAGTTTATTATTAGCTCTCGTCAACTTGGTTTTTCTCTCAAAGATATTCAACACATTATAGGCGAGTCTGAGCAGGGGAATTGTCCTTGTCCGTTAACGCGTAAACTCATTACTAAACGCCTAGAAGAAACCGAAGCACTATTTCAAGAAACATTAAAATTACGAAACAGAATGCATGCAGCTCTGGCGCAATGGGATACATCAGCCGATGGTGCAAATGCCAGTGACGTATGTAGTTTAATAGAATCTTTTGTTGATCCAATAAACGATTCTGCAAATAAGGAGCAGCGTAATGACGACTAATACAAAAGACACCGCGCAAAACTTTATTATTGAAGGTGCTAATTGCGGCAGTTGTGTGGCTAAAATTGAAAAAGCCCTTAATAGCGTGCAAGGTGCGCAAAATGTAGAAATGAACTTTGCACAGCGTACTGTCCGTGTAGAAGGTAAAGCCCGCGAAAGCACGCTTATTAAAGCAGTCGAAAACATTGGTTATTCAGCTAAGCCAATGAGTAACGAGTCTGATCAAGATGCACTTGATGAAAAAGCAAAATCGGATGAGGCACATTACAAAAAGCTAATGCGTAATATGATATTAGCGTTAGGAGTCGGTGCACCGTTAATGATATACGGGCTTATTTTTGATATGAGTGTGACCACCGACACACAACGAATAGCCTGGTTTTTAGTGGGTATAGTCACGCTTGTGGTTATGGCTATATCAGGTAAGCAATTTTACAACGGTGCTTGGCAGGCATTTAAAAACCATGCTGCCAATATGGATACATTAATAGCGCTTGGTACAGGTACTGCGTGGTTGTATTCAATGTTCGTAGTAATAGCACCAAACTTATTACCACAAGTCGCAAGGCACGTATATTTTGAAGCATCATCGATGATCATCGGTTTAATTAGTTTAGGGCTCGCTTTTGAAGTAAGAGCACGTGGGCGCACCTCACAAGCAATTAAACGCTTAATTGGCCTGCAACCAAAAACTGCACGCGTTATTCGCGATGGTCAAGAGCAAGACATCGACATTAGTGATGTTGTAAAAAATGATGAAGTACGCGTACGCCCGGGTGAAAAAATCCCTGTGGATGGCGATGTTATTGAAGGCAGCAGTACGGTTGATGAGTCAATGCTTACTGGTGAGCCAATGGCTGTAAGCAAAAAAACGGGCGACAAAGTCGTTGCCGGAAGTATTAATAAAAGTGGCACTTTATTATTTAAAGCCACGCACATTGGTAGCGAAACCACACTTGCCAATATTATCAATATGGTAAAGCGTGCACAAAACTCAAAGCCATCAATAGGGCGCTTAGCTGATGTTATATCAGGAATATTTGTACCAACAGTCATGATTATTGCGGTGCTTGCAGGCCTTGCATGGTTAAACTTTGGACCTGAGCCATCAATTGCTTATGCCGTTGTTGCGGTTACCACTGTACTTATTATTGCTTGTCCTTGTGCGCTAGGACTCGCAACCCCTATGTCGGTTATGGTGGGTATTGGTAAAGCTGCAGAGTCAGGAATATTAATTCGAAATGGTGAGTCGCTGCAAACAACATCTAAAATCACCACCATGATTTTAGATAAAACAGGCACTATTACTCAAGGCACACCGCAAGTTACTGATGTAGTTACCTTTAATAACAGTGATGAAAATACAGTAATGCAACTTGTTGCAAGCCTTGAAAGTAGCTCAGAGCATCCACTAGCCCAAGCAATTACGGCACACGCTAAAAAGCAGGGCTTAGCTTTAAGTAAAGTAGCCGACTTTAATGCAATTACAGGTAAAGGTGTCACTGGCAGTGTTGACGGGCAAACATTGTTGTTTGGCAATAAAGCGCTAATGGATAAATACAACGTGGCCGTTGATGATGCAATCGAGCAAGCTCAAACACTTGCCAGTGATGCTAAAACGCCCATGTATTTTGCAAGTAATAATAAGCTCCACGCTATTATTGCAGTAGCCGATCCAATTAAAGAGGATTCAGTTGAAGCTATTAAACGCCTGCAAGATAAAGGTATCCACCTAGTTATACTAACAGGTGACAACAAAGCCACTGCACAAGCCGTTGCTAAACAAGTTGGTATTGATGACTTTATTGCAGAAGTAATGCCCGATGATAAAGTAAACGAAGTAACAAAACGCCAAGCAAATGGTGAAATAGTGGGTATGACAGGTGATGGTATTAACGATGCTCCCGCACTTGCACAAGCCGACGTAGGATTTGCAATTGGTACAGGTACCGATGTTGCAATAGAAAGTGCAGACATTACCTTAATGCGTGGTTCATTACATGGCCTTGCTGATGCAATTGCAGTGAGTAATGCAACTATTTCAAATATTAAACAAAACCTATTTGGTGCCTTTATTTATAACGTGGCGGGTATTCCGATTGCAGCCGGCGTGTTGTATCCATTTTTTGGCATCCTACTTAACCCTGTTGTTGCAGGTGCAGCTATGGCACTTTCATCGCTTACAGTGGTAAGTAACGCTAATCGCTTACGTTTTTTCAAACCAAATAAATCGTAATTTAAGCAAAGGAGTACATTATGTTGATGATTAATATAGGTGGTGCACTGTTAATAGCTGCAATTATTTATTGGTTTTGGCTATACAAACCAGAGCAAACACAAAGTGATGACAACAAAGAAACGATAGTCGTTGATAACGGTGTTTATAAGCCAGGACACATTAAAGTGGCAGCCAACAAAGAGGTTGTACTTACCTTTGATAGAAAAGACAGCGCGCCGTGCGCCGAAACAGTGGTATTTCCACAGCTTGATATAAGTAAAACGCTGGCAATGGGTGATGGCAATACGGTTAAACTACCTGCGCTTGAAGCCGGTGAATATGACTTTCATTGCCAAATGCAAATGCACAAAGGCAAGCTAGTTGCAGAGTAGTCTGAACTAAGTAGGTGTTGGGGTCGTATAGTTGCCTTATATAAGCTATGAGTAAGAGTGGTTACATTAAATGAATAAACTAAACCCTAAAAAATTATTGAATAGTAAATGGACCGCAACACCTTCTATAAATAAAGAAAAACACTTCATTATTGTTGAGGTGGAATTTGATGAAGACGGCAATGTAATTGAATGTATTACTGAGGCTGTTATGTCAAAAAATCAATATCCAATTAGTTGGCGAGATTTAAAAGATAACCAAAAGTGGCTGCAAGGGTGGAAGTAGTTTAAATCTATATAATTTACCTCACTCCAATAGCTGGCTGGCACACGATGTAGGTTTGCTTAATTTAAGCAAACCTATGCTTTACAGCGCATTAAATTATGAGTTTAATGCTACAACTTAGCTTTAGCATTGAAACCTTACTAGATAAATTCGCCATTTGGCAACAAAATAGTTAATTTCAAAATATCTTTCCAAAATTTTTATAATAAATTTCAAAAACAATATAACTTACTGATTATAAATAAATTAATTATTTAATAGCCGAAAATAAATCCGATGTAATTTTCATGTTCATATTCAGTTTATTTTGAAGGCTAACCTAAACGCCCCCCTTATTGGCTTTTTAGCAAAAGTGTGTCTTTTTAATTAAACTTAACCAATTGATTTATAATGGTTTATTATTTTTAGTTAAATGGCTGTTGCTAAATAGCAACAATAACACCTCCCCAAATTAAGCTTTTCTCGCTTTATATCATTTAACTCATTGTTTTTAAATAATAAATAAAAAGTGGCACCGAAGTTGTAATACCTAGAGTGTATTAAGCAAAACGTGATGAAAGCCAAAGGCCTTAATCGCAACAACCCAATGAAGGAATACTATTATGAAAACATTTCAATCAACATTAGTACTAATGGCGCTAGCTTCTTCATCAGCGGCTTTTGCAGCAACAGATTTTGATACGCTAGACGTAGATGGTAATGGCGCAATCAGCCAAGCCGAAGCTTCAGTAGATGCTGAGCTTTTAAGCAAATTTGAAGAACTCGATACAAACCAAGATGGTGAGCTATCTGAAGATGAGTTTTCTAAGGCCTAAAATTAAAGCCTTAAGCAGTTAATGCTCTGTGATGTTATCTAAATTCTGAGTTGCCAAAGACAACCTAAGTAGGCAAGGGAGCCTACTAAAAAGAATAACCAGGAAGTGACTAGAGAGCACTATAGAGCAAATTTATTTAGGACACCGCATACTTTTGAAGGATTAAATTATGAAAAAGCTACAATCAACATTTGTACTTATGGCTATTGTTTCTTCGTCAGTAGTATTTGCAAACACAGACTTTGAAACACGCGATGCAGACGACAACGCTTCAATTAGTCGCTCTGAAGAATCGGCGCAAGTGATAGAGCAATTTGACGAGCTGAATGTTCAAAGTAGCGGTGGTCCGACAGAAAATGATTTTTTTGAATATTAATTTATAGACACTTTACTCCTAAAGGATCTTTGAAAAGGACTTCTTACCCCTAATCAGGCTCAAAGCCTAAGGAAACGATTATGAAAACATTACACAAAACTTTAGCTCTTGTAGCCCTAGCTTCTTCTTCAGCGGCGTTTGCTGCGGTAGATTTTGATTCTTTTGATACAGATGGCGACGGCGTAATTAGCAAAACAGAAGCCCAAGTAAACTCGCAACTAGTACAGCTTTTTGATCAATTAGATACAGATGGTAATGGCGAGTTATCTAAAGAAGAGTTTTCGAAGGTTCAGTAATAAGCTCTATGTAGAACCTTACCAGTCATACTCACAAAGCAGCTAAGTAATTAATACTTAGCTGCTTTTTTGTGCATTTAATTTAATATATTACTATTTAGTCACCAAAGTAGTGCAAAACTTGAGTTTGAATAGTGTCAAGTTACTGATTGTTAAGTTATTTTATTGTTGGTTTTAAACTTGCAAATCTATTTATAACTTAGGTTAATGAGTATTTAAAATGGCGCGAATGAGTTATATCAGTAGTGTTGAGCGCTACCACGAATATGAGCATGTAATACACAGTTTACTTGAATCTATTTTAATGAGTATTGAGGACGGATTAACTAAAGAACGTGATACTCGCTATCTGATTAAGCAGTACCCATTTTTAGAATTACAATATTGTTTAAATGCAGAAGGTTTGCAGCAGGGTAATAACGTCTGCTTTAAACGCGCATACAGCAAAAAATTAGGTGAAAGTGGTAATCAACAAGATTTAAGTGAGCGACCCTATTTTTTGAACGCTAAAGCAAGTGATAAAGTGTGCTTTACTGATCCCTATATTTCTATAGCGACTAACCATTTATGTATATCGGCGATTAAAGAGCTAAAAAAACCAATTAATAATCAACATTACTTGGTTGTTGATGTGAGCTTAACGCAGCTTATTGAGTTTGTAATGGGTGATACTGCGCGCGCTAATATGTCGCCTTACTTCAAGGCGGGTTACGGTATTATTGTGGCGTGCTTATTTTGCTTAGTATTATTTTTACTAAATATCGTTTTTAGTGATATATACGCTCTATTAACTCATGTAGATACCTCATCAGACCCACTTGAACCCTTTAGTATCATTATTTACATCACCTTGGCATTGGCAGTATTTGATTTAGGTAAAACAATACTCGAAGAAGAAATCCTGATGCATAAGGATATTTTTAGGCACTCGTCTACGCGGCGCACTATTACACGGTTTATCTCTACTGTGTTGATTGCTATATCAATTGAGGCGCTGTTAACTATGTTTAAAGCGGCGTTGGGGCAATCGGAATATTTAATGCCTGCCATAGCGATGATGCTGGCAGTGGTAGGGCTTTTAATTGCACTGGCTATTTATGTTTATTTAGGGGCAAAGGCCGAAACGCTATTAATGCGCGCTCGTTAAAAACAAAAATCCTCCAAGTAGGAGGATTTTTATATTACATAACTATTTAATAGCTATTTATTGCTTATCTTGCGCGCGTTTGGCTTTAAAGTCAGACTCGCTCGTCCACTTTGGCCAATCGCCATTATTTGCAAGCTGTGTGGCTATATCAACAATAAGATCTATATCTTGCTTAACACCACCTAACGACCAACCAGCTGAGTAGTCGTCTGCTTCTTTATGGTATTTATGCGCAATGTACTCAGGATCGGTATCACCCAGACTCATAAATAATAAACTAGGCACGCCTTGCTTAGAAAGCGAGAAATGATCTGATCTAAAAAACAAACCATTTTGCGGGCGAGGATCCATTTTAACAACACGGCCTTGTGATTTTGCAGCCTTTGATAAGTAGTTTTCCATTGTCGATAAATCTTTACCGTATTGTAAAATGTAGTCAGTGCCATCAAGCACGTTCATGCCATCAATATTTAATAAACCGACCATTTGTTTTGTAGGTACAACCGCACCCGATGCAAACTCTTCAGAACCAATTAACCCTGTTTCTTCTGCTGTAAAGTTAGCAAAAATAATTGAGCGTTTAAATGGTTTTTGCTTGTTCATTTCGCTCATTATACGTGCTATTTCAAGCGTGGCTGCAGTGCCTGAAGCGTTATCTACTGCGCCATTATAAATCTTAGGGCCAGTATCAGTTTGTTTAGTACCAAAGTGGTCCCAGTGAGCGCTAATAACAACGTATTCGTCAGGTGATTCGCTACCTGTAATTTGTGCAACTACGTTATGCGATTTGGCATGTGATACTTCGTTTTTAAAGGCAAGGTTTGCTTTTAAGTTAAGTGGCGTCGCTTTAAAGTCATTATTTAATGCTGCTTGTTTTAAATCTTGATAGTTAAGCTTTGCGGCGTTAAACATTTGCTCGGTCGCATCAAGTGTTAGCCAGCCCATAACCGGTAATTTAGACGCGTTTAAATTGTTATCCATTAACGTGTATTTAGTGCCGGTGTTTGAACTTTCAACTACGCCCCAAGGATATGCCGCAGGCGCGGTTTCATGAACAATAAATACAGCCTTTGCACCTTGGCGAGCGGCTTCTTCATATTTATAAGTCCAACGACCGTAGTAGGTCATTGCATTACCAGTAAAAAGGGCGTCGTTTTGAGTAGCAAAGCCTGGATCGTTAACTAGCACAACCACAGTTTTACCAGTTACATCAATATTTTTATAGTCATTCCAGTTATATTCTGGTGCATTAATACCATAGCCCGCAAATACAACGTCAGAATTGCGTACATCAATTAATGGCTGAAGTTGCTCGGTACGTGCGGTAAAGTCTTTACCTGATTCAAAGCTTAAATCACCTACCTTTAACTGCATATCCTGATTAGCTGTCACCATTGCCATTTTTACAGGCTGTAAGTATTTACCTTTATAAGCACCGGTTAAACCCAGCGCTTTATATTGCTCGCTTAAGTAGCCTACGGTTTTTACTTCACCATGAGTAAGCGGGCCTCGGCCTTCAAAGTCATCAGAGGCTAGCGTTTTAATATGCTGTTTAATATTGCTAAGGCTTACACCTGCTGTATTTTCTAATGGAGTTTGTTCGCTTGCAGGCTCTGAGCAGCCAAAGAGTGCAACTAGCAAGCTTAGGCTAGCGCTTTTTAAAAGAGTAGATGCCATAGTCTTCATATTGTTATTTAATTAGGCTTTCAATATAAAGGAAGCACCGCAGCGATGTCGAATTTTTATAGAGAACTTTTCATTCAATTGCAGATTGATATTATAAGGCGTATAAATAACGAACAATCTAAAGGAGCACATAATGGGCCAATGTAAAAAAGTGGGTATTTATAGCTAGTGGCATTGCATTTTTTGCTGCTGCAATATTAGCTGAGCAGGAGACATTTTTTGTGCTGTCTGCTTCTTTTATAATACTGGGCACTAAAAGCAAAAAACCAGCATTAGCTGGTTTTTTTGCATAGGTTGCAGTTAGCTTTATGCGTCTGCAAGTTTTACGCGGATCTTACTTTTATCAACAGTAGATTGGTTAAGTGCAGTAATTGCGCTTTTACTTTCTATGTCGTTTGGCATTTCTACAAAGGCAAAACCTTTAGATTGGCCAGTTTCTTTATCAAGTACCAAGTTACAAGTAGTCACTTTACCGTGCTCTGCAAATAAAGTACGAAGCTCATGCTCAGTGGTAGCACGAGACAAGTTACGAACTAATAGTTTCATAATGAACCTAAATAATTATGTCAGTATTAATTATCTCAAGTAACTCAGGTTTAACCTAATTTTATTTTAAAACAAATATAAATAAACACTCTATAGAAATAATTTTTTGTATCACTATGAAAATAATAGATTTTATAATTAAATTTAAAATATCAGTAAATTGGTAATGTTAATTGGTAATTGAGTTGTGGTTATTTGTACAATAAATTGGTAAATTCATATTTAATTAACTTACTATTAACCGCAGAACTACTCATGTCTAAATATACCCTTAAACCCTGTAATACAGTTACAGCTATACTTCTATCTTGTTTAGTTACTGGTTGTGGCAGCTCAGGCTCTGATCCTACGGTGCAAAATAATGAAGCGATTTCTTCACAAACTCCTGCAACAATTGGTGGTAACACTCTAGGTGAAGTTATTAGCGATAGTAATGATGCAATAACAGGCTCGTTAACTATTACGGATCAACAATCAGGTGAAGCTGCTTTTGTAGCACAAGAAAATAGCGCTACAAGCTATGGTTTTTTTAGCTTAAATGCTGGTGGAGATTGGTCATACACACTTGACGATTTAAACGCTTCAATAACATCTTTAAGTGAAGGTGAAACACTACAAGATACAATAACAGTAAACTCTGTAGATGGTACCAGCGCACAAATTATCATAACAATTGTAGGTGCACCAATAGCTCAAGCTGATGGCTTTGAGAAAATATCACACGTTTTATTGCGATCAGATGGCGTTAATTCGGGGCTTGACGCATACACGCTTATTGAAAATGCCTTCGGCGAAGGGTCAATTGAATCTCCAGACTTATATGCTGGCAATCATCAAAGTGTTGTCCATATTATTGAAGATACCGATACGATAATTGGTAACCATTTTGTCTTTTTAGCTCACCGAGATGATGACCAAGATAAAGACAAAGGCGTAAGTGATAGACAACGTAACGAAATAAAAACCTACGATAAATCACCACAAGAAACACTGGCGTTTGAGGGTGAGACATTTCAATATAGCTGGAAATTTAAAGTAAGCAGCGAGCTTGAGCTTACGAGTAAGTTTAGCCATTTTTTTCAAATAAAAGCTCGAAATGACAGCAACGATAATACTAATGGCAACGACGACCAGCCTGTTATTACGCTCTCTGGAGCACAAAAAAACAGTACAGGTAATCAGCTGCAAGTGCGATATAGCGCAGGGTTTGATGAAAACGGCAACAGCACGGGTCTTGATAAAAACCTCATTGAAACCGACTGGTCACTCATTACAGATGAATGGGTCGAGGTATTTGTACAAGCTACATTTAGTGAAAATGGCAAGTTTGATATGACGTTAACGCGCTTAAGCGATAATGCAGAGATATTTAATATAAGCGAGCAAAACATAGATATGTGGCGCGGCTTTAATGATGATGATTTTGCTCGTCCTAAGTGGGGAATATACCGCTCGATTGTTGAAACCGACAGCCTTCGAGTTGATGAAGAACGTGTTAGGTTTGCTGATTTTTCTATCACAAGAGGTAAGATAGCGCAGTAAGCTATTTTATCAATTAGCATGAAAAAGCCGTTAATGATTATGCATCATTAACGGCTTTTTTAATTTTTTGATAAATGTGATTATTTCACTTCTTTACCCGCTGCTTGTTGATCAGCATGGTAGCTTGAACGTACAAACGGGCCAGAAGCGGCGTGAGTAAAGCCAATTTCGTCAGCATACGCTTTTAAGCCGTCAAACTCTACTGGTGGCACGTAGCGCTTAACCGGTAAGTGATGCTTAGAAGGTTGTAGGTACTGGCCTACAGTTAGCATGTCAACGTTGTGAGCACGTAAATCGCGAAGTACTTCTTCAATTTCGCTAATTTCTTCACCTAAACCAACCATTAAGCCTGATTTAGTTTTTACTTCTGGGTGAGCTTCTTTAAAGCGACGAAGTAATTCTAATGACCATTTATAGTCAGCGCCTGGACGAGCTAGTTTGTATAAACGTGGCGCAGTTTCAAGATTGTGGTTAAACACATCTGGTGGCGTCTCGATTAATATCTCTAGTGCGCGGTCCATACGACCACGAAAATCAGGTACTAAAATTTCGATAGTAATAGTTGGATTATGTTTACGAATCTCGCGAATACAATCGGCAAAATGCTGTGCACCACCATCACGTAAATCATCACGGTCAACTGAAGTGATTACAACGTAGCTTAGCTTCATATCTTTAATAGTAAGTGCTAGCTTTTCAGGTTCAGTGGCATCAGGTTTTAATGGGCGACCGTGAGCAACATCACAAAATGGGCAACGACGAGTACAAATAGCACCTAAAATCATAAAGGTAGCTGTACCGTGGTTAAAACATTCAGATAGGTTAGGGCACGAAGCTTCTTCACATACCGAGTGTAAGCCATGCTTACGTAGCGCTTTTTTAATACCGTCAATACGATCGGTTGATTTAGGTAAGCGAATTTTTAACCATTCTGGCTTACGCAACATTTCAGTTTTTTCTGTAGGTAAAACTTTTACTGGGATCAACGCCATTTTTTCTGCGTCGCGTAGTTTTACACCTGGTTCCATTTTGACTGGTTTATTCATTCGTTTTCAAACCCTTCAGTATGCTTAACCTGTGTTGCATTAAGCTTCTTGATCATGTGTTTCACCAATCCTTCACCCGCACTTTCTAGGTTTTGAGGACCATCTAATTCTTTAGTTTGCACCATATTCATGCCCGCATAACCACATGGGTTAATGCGTAAAAATGGACTTAGGTCCATGTTAACATTTAATGCTAAGCCATGAAACGAGCAACCACGACGAACCCTTAAACCAAGGGATGCAATTTTACTGTCATTAACGTATACACCTGGTGCATCAGCTTTAGCATAAGCTTCAATACCATACTCGGCGAGTGATTCAATAATGCACTCTTCAAGCCAAGTAACCAGTTCACGTACACCAATCTTTAAACGACGTAGATTAAATAATACATACATCATTTGCTGGCCTGGGCCGTGGTAAGTTACTTGCCCGCCACGGTCAACTTTAATCACCTCAATGTCGCCAGGAGCTAGTAAGTGTTCGTCCTTACCAGCCTGACCTTGGGTGAATACACTCTCGTGCTCTACAAGCCAAATTTCATCTGGCGTATTTTCATCACGGGTGTCGGTAAAGTCCTGCATTTTTTGCCAAATTGGCATATAACGCTGACGACCCAGTTGGCGTACGATCAAAGTGTTTTCGTTCACAACAAATCTCAACTATGGATTAAAGCATGTGGCGTACGTCATCAATATTGCTGATCACGTTGTAAATTTCTTCAATGTGTTTGCCACTAGTAACTGTTGCTACAAGGCTTACTGACTCGTAATTACCTTTGCTGCTTGGTTTTACTTTAGGGGCGTAATCGCCAGGTGCTATTGGTTGTAACTTAGCTAAAATTTGATCAGTTAAGTTTACGTTAGCTAAACCCATTATTCTGAATGTAAATGGGCAAGGGTACTCTAGGTACTCATCAAATTTAGTATCTTTAACAGGTTGAACCACGACGGTGACTCCTCATACAAAAGTGTGGACTCTATGCAAGCTTGAAGCTTAATACAGATAGGCAATTAGCAGTCTTGCTTATATGGGGCGCATTCTAACATTTTTCAAGCAAAAAAAAACGCCTCACAGTGGAGACGTTTAAATTAGTTACCTAGTTAATAGGGGAGATATAAATTACTGCATGATCTGTAAGCGTAAGTAATCATAAATTTTGCTAAAGAAGCTGCCTTCTTCCACTTCTTCAAGTGTAACTAGTGGGTATTGAGCAATATCTTCGCCCTCTAGTTGTAAGAATAACGTACCTACTTTAGTACCTTTAGCAAGTGGTGCTTCAAGCGTATTATCTAGCTCAAAGTTAGCTTTAAGGTTTTTATGCTGACCACGTGGGATAGTAATTGGTGTATCTTCTAAAATACCTAAAGATACGTTCTCTTTGTTACCCATCCAAATACGTTGTTCTGCAAAGCTATCGCCTGCTTTGTACGGAGTAATTGTTTCATAAAAACGAAAACCATAGTTAAGTAGCTTTTTACTTTCTACTTTACGAGCTCGTTCGCTTGAAGTACCCATAACAACAGCAATTAAACGCATATCATTTTTAGTAGCTGAGGTAACTAGGCTGTAACCAGCTTCTGATGTATGCCCTGTTTTAATGCCGTCAACATCTAAGCTTTCATCCCATAATAATGAGTTACGGTTATATTGCTTAATGCCGTTATAAGTAAATGACTTTTGCTTATAAAGTGCATATTCATCTGGCACATCACGAATAAGAGCAGCACCAAGTGTCGCCATATCGCGTGGAGTTGTGAAGTGCTCGTCAGTATCAAGGCCGTGGCTGTTGATAAAGTGACTGTTGCTCATACCTAATTTAGCAGCATGGGCATTCATTAAATCAGCAAATGCGCTTTCGCTTCCAGCAATATGCTCAGCCATTGCTACACATGCATCATTACCTGATTGAATAATAATACCGTGGTTAAGCTCATCAACACTAATTTGTTTACCTACTTCAATAAACATCTTTGAAGATTCTGGAAAGTTTTTAGCCCATGCTTTTTCGCTTACCGTTACCATATCGGTAGTGGCAATATTACCTGCTTTAATTTCAGTACCAATTACATAACTGGTCATCATTTTAGTTAAACTTGCAGGTGCTAGCTGTGTATCGGCTTCACCTTCAGCAATAACTTTACCAGTTGTAAAGTCGACTAAAAAATAACCTTTCGCATTAACTTGAGGTGGTGCCGGAATAATTTGGGCGCTGGCTGAGAATACGGCGGCTGTACAAACTAGGCCGCATACACCTTTGAGGATTTTATGTTTAATAGATTTCATCATACTCATTAATGGTTAAAGTTAAAGATTCGCGTTACGCCATTCTATACCCAAACTACCCCGAGATGCGAGCGTCGTTGGAGTTAAAAACGATTTAGGCAAGGCATTGATTGCAAATAATAGTTACTCTATTGTTCAAATCAATAACGCAGTATAAATCGTTTTTAAACCAACCCTTAGGGCGTTTCACTGGAGCTTACTCTCTGTGTTGTTACTTTTTAAAAGGGATTACCATTTCTACAAAGTAACGCCTAGATATTAAGCCCCAGTGCAACGCTGAATTCTGCATCTTGGGATAGTTTGGGTATTAGTCTTACTGAGTGTAAAGCAAGAACGCGTTTTGAAATTGATTTTCTTTTAATTTTTTTAATACTTCGTTTGCATGAGGGGTATCTTTTATTGGCCCTAAATGCAGTCTGTAAATATCGTCTTTTTGCACAATATTTGTTGGTAATTTGTATTGCTCTCGCAATGTGCTGGCAAGTGCTTCAATATTAGCAAGTGTACTACCTGCAGCTACCTGAATATAGGTTTGACGCGCAGTTGCGCCCGCAAGCGTAACGGCCTCTAGCTTAACCTTTGCTGTACCATGGGTGTAGTAGCCAAGCTTATAAGCGGCTGCGTACGAAAGATCAATTATTCTATCGTCATGAAATGGGCCACGGTCGTTCACGCGTACGATTACCGATTTACCATTTGCTGTATTGGTTACTTTAACAAAGCTAGGTAGTGGCAGCGTTTTATGCGCTGCGGTCATGGCAAACATATCATACGTTTCACCATTTGAGGTGTGATAACCATGAAATTTACGACCATACCAAGAGGCAATGCCTTCCTCACTATAACCCGTCTCATCAAGCATGGGCGAATAGCTTTTACCAAGCACTGTGTATGGGCGGCTAGCGCTAGCACTTTTAGTGGTTTCGGTAACTATAGCGTCTTGCATCTCAAGTGTAGTTGGAGCTCTTAATGGCGCTGCATCATGACGCATACTATAACGGCTACTTGGCCCACTACTACAAGCACTTAAAAGTAAAATTAATAATGTAGTAAATATAAACTGATTCGTGTGTCGCATTATTTTAAAAGCATCCTTTTATCTGTCGCGATTGACATAATAATGCCAAAGCCTGCCATTAACGTCACCATCGATGTACCACCATAACTAATCAGTGGTAAAGGTACGCCTACAACAGGTAATAAACCCGATACCATGCCTATGTTTACGAATACATATACAAAAAAGGTGAGGGTGAGTGCGCCTGCGAGCAATTTACCAAATGCATCTTGTGCATTAACAGCAATGTATAAACCACGACCAATAATAAATAAGTACAGGCTAAGTAAAACACATACGCCGAATAAGCCAAATTCTTCGCTTAAAACCGAAAATATAAAGTCGGTGTGGCGCTCTGGCAAAAACTCTAATTGCGATTGTGTACCAAGCAACCAGCCTTTACCTTCTATGCCGCCAGATCCAATAGCAATTTTCGATTGAATAATATGATAACCCGAACCAAGCGGATCGCTCTCAGGATCTAAAAAGGTGAGTACACGTTGTTTTTGATAATCGTGCATACCGTAGTGCCAAAATGGCCATGCAGCAAGCGCTACAATCGAGCTTAAAAAGCCTATTAAACGCCAACTCAAACCAGACAAAAATAATACAAATATACCTGAGCTTGCAATAAGTATAGCGGTACCTAAATCGGGTTGTTCTTTAATTAATAATGTAGGGAGCATTACAATCATAAAACCAATAATTAAGTGTAGCGGGCGAGGTGGTAAGTGGTTTCTACCTATATACCAAGCTACCATCATCGGGACAGCCAACTTCATTAATTCTGCAGGTTGAAACCGTGTCACCCCTAAATTGAGCCAACGCTGCGCACCTTTTGAGCTTACACCAAATAAAAGTACACCGACTAGCATTAATAACCCAACACAATAAAGTGGGATCACTAGCCGCTTTAACGTGGCAGGCGAAAACTGGGCTAAAACAATCATAGCAAAAATCGCACCGCCCATGCGGGTCATGTGCCTGATCATCATAGAAGACTCTTGCCCGCTTGCGCTGTAAACAACCATTATGCTGCCAGCCATCATTATAAGTAGTGCAATAAGCAGCGGTAGGTCTAGGTGCATACGCATCCAAATAGAGCGTTTATCGTGCAAAGCGGTCATGGTGTCTCGTTCCTTGCAAGATTAACAGGGTTGGCTGCAAAGTAGTAATCCATAAGTTGGCGAGCTATTTGAATACCGCCGTGGTTGTTTTCTAACACAACAGAAACCACAATTTTAGGATCGCTATAAGGTGCAAAGCCTACATAAATTGTATTATCGCGTTGGCGCTCTTTAAGAGATTCTGCATCGTAACGCTCACCTTGGGCAATACTAACTACTTGCGCGGTACCGGTTTTACCAGCCGAGTCGTAGTTAGTCCCTTTAAATGCTTTGTGGGCTGTGCCTGATATTTTTTGTACTGTATTATGCATTGCATCTAACGATACTTGCCAATGGCGCGGATCTTTTAAAATAACAGGAGGTTTTTCTTCGTTGTTAATTTGCGTTATGTCGTTATCTTTTTTTATTACTTGCACCAAATGAGGGGGATGATTAATACCACGATTAACTAATATGTTAGTTGCATTTGCAATTTGAATTGGTGTGGCAGTCCAGTAACCTTGGCCAATGCCTACCGAAATAGTATCACCAGGCCACCAAGACTCTTTAAAGCGTCCTTCTTTCCATTCTTTTGAAGGTAGAATAGCAGTAGTTTCTTCGTGAATATCAATACCTGACAAATCACCGTAGCCAAAACGGGCCATAAAATCGCTTATTTTAGTAATGCCTAATCGATAAGCCGCATCGTAAAAATAGGTATCGCACGACTCTTCAATGGCTTTGTATACATCTACATGACCATGGCCCCAACGTTTCCAGTCACGCCATTTATGCTCTACGTTTCGTATTTCAAAAAAGCCTGGATCCCACATTGATGTTGTTTCATTTACTATATTTTCTTCAAGCGCTAATACAGCCATTAAGGGCTTTACAGTAGAGGCCGGCGCATAACGACCTTGCGTAGTACGGTTTATTAATGGCCGGTCTTGGTTAAGCAGCGCTTTATAATTTTTGCTGCTAATGCCGTGTACAAATAAGTTTGGATCGTAACTTGGGTTTGAATAAAGTGCCAGCACGCCGCCATCTTTGGCGTCCATAACTACAACAGCGCCACGCATATCTTTAAGCGCATGTTGTGCTATTTGTTGCAAGCCCACGTCTAAAGTAAGTACTAGGTCGCTACCAGGTTGCGGTTGGGTCATGCTCAGGGTGCGTATTACACGGCCACGGTTATTAACTTCTACCCGTTGTGAGCCTACTTTACCGTGCAGTGTTTCTTCGTAATATTTTTCTATGCCGAGTTTGCCAATATCATGTGTGGCGCGGTAATTGGTTGCACGGTCTTCTTGTTCTAATTGGTTTAGCTCTTTTCTATTAAGCTTGGCAACGTAACCGAGCGCATGCGTTAGTGTGTCGCCAAATGGGTAGTAGCGTGCAAGGCGTGCCTCAATGCTAAAACCAGGGAATTTATGTTGATTAACCGAAAGTTTCGCCACCTCTGTTTCGTCTAAGCGAGCTTTTAATACTTGTGATTTAAAACGACGGGTGTGTTTTATATCTTTTAAAAAGTCTTGTTTGTCTTGCTCTGTAATCGCAATTATTTTACTTATTTGATCAAGCGATTCGTCAAGGTCGTCTACCTCTTCGGGGATGACCTCAAGGTTGTAAACAGGTTTGTTTTCAGCAAGTAGCACACCGTTACGGTCGTAAATTAAACCACGGTTGGGTGCAATAGGAATAACTTTAATACGATTATCGTTGGAGCGGGTTTGGTAGTCTTGGTGATCTTCGACCTGAATAGTATAAAGATTAGAAAGCAATACTGCGACTAATCCTAATACAAAAACAAAACCCACGAATGCTCGCCTAGCAAATAAGTTTGCTTCTGCGGAGTGGTCACGAATAGTGGGTCTATGTTTTAGCATGGCAAGGGGTTACTCGCGATGATAAGGATGGTTGTTATTTAAGCTCCAGCCTCGGTAAAGGCTCTCTGCAACAATTATACGCACCAAAGGATGCGGCAATGTTAAATTAGATAACGACCATTTTTGCTCAGACGCTGCAATACACTCTGGAGCAAGTCCTTCAGGTCCGCCAATAAGTAAACTTACATCGCGGCCATCGAGTTGCCATTTTTCCATATTTTTAGCAAGTTGGTGAGTATCGAGTGCTTTCCCTGTTACCTCTAACGTTACAATACGATTGCCTTTTGGAATAGCCGCTAATGTTTTTTCACCTTCAATGTGTAAAATACGCTTTATATCTGCATTTTTACCACGTTTACCGGCTGGAATTTCGATTAACTCTAGCGCCATATCTTTAGGGAAACGGCGCTGATATTCTGCAAATCCCGTTTCTACCCATGCTGGCATTTTAGTACCAACAGCAATCATTTGTATTTTCACGTATTACTTCCAAGCATTGTCTAAAATGAGTGAGCGTTTAGCCCCACAGTTTTTCTAGATCGTAATAGCTACGTGCTTCGTTTTGCATCACGTGTACAACCACATCACCTAAATCAACCAGTGCCCATTCGCCGTCGCCTTCACCTTCATAACCTAGTGGCTCTGAATCTGCATGACGCGCTTCTTTTGCTAAGTGATCGGCAATTGACTGTACGTGGCGTTTAGAAGTACCAGAACAAATTACCATGTAATCTGTAATATCTGATGTTTCAGTTACGTCAATATGAACGATGTCACGCGCTTTCATATCGTCAATTTTGTCCATAGCAAAGGCGAGTAGTTGTTTTGAATCCAAGGTTTTGTCTCAATTTAAAAATTTAATGGCGCGCATTTTAACACGCTAGGAGTTTTTAAGCATCAATTTGATAGAGCTGATGCACTTCTATGTAATGACTCACTGCATCGGGCAATAGTTCATTCTTTTTATTACTTTTTTTTAGCTGCTTGCGAATTGTACTTGAGGCCGCATCGAGCATTTCGCCCGGTAAAAAATAAAGTTTACCTGCAAGTGAGTGTTTAAGTGCCGCTACTTCGCCAGCATTTGCGTGTTGCATATAGCTTTTGAGCTCACCTTTTACAGTGCAATGTTGAGCTGGGCGCTGGTACACCACAATATGGCAAAGCTGTGTTATTGCCTTCCACTCAAACCACTTATCGAGATTGTTAAACGAGTCCATACCAATTAAAAATAAAATAGGTGTAGTGGGGTGCTCTTTACGAAGTTCTTGCAAACTAAGTAGCGAATACGATGGACCAGCTCGGTTAAGCTCTCTTAAATCGAGTTCAAAATGAGGATAAGGTGCAATAGCTGCGTTTAGCATATTAATACGGTGCTGCGTACTAATTCCCGGAGCTGCTTTATGTGCAGGGAGTGCACAGGGCATAAAATAAAGCGTATCTAAATTAAACGCATTAACGCATTGCTGCGCCATATTTAGATGGCCTAAATGGACGGGGTCGAAAGTGCCACCAAAAATTGCGATCATTTAACACCCATTATTTATTAATTAACCGCGTGGCACGGCATAGGAATGTTGAGCGGCTGGCAAAATTTAATACAAATATGAGCAAGCGCTTGGTAAGGTGCAATTAAATTACCTTGCTTGTAACTGGCATCAAACAACGCAACATCACTGTTTATTTGTTCCAGTGTGTGCATATTTAAACGGTTAATTGCGTTTTGAACTGGACCTTGTTGGTTTTTCCAAATTGCTTTTTGTTTAAATAAATTTGCTATGGGTTCGCCATTTAATAAACCAAGTTGCACACTTATAAGTGTATTAAGCTCTTTGGTTATAGCCCACAAAATACTCACCACTTCGGTGTTATCGCTGGCAAGTTTGTTTAGTACTTTTATAGCTTGTTTAGCGTGGCCATTTAATAGTGCATCGCTTAAATCAAAAATATCAAACTTGGCTTGATTTAACAGCCCTTGCATAACTAGTTGCTGAGTAATTAATGCATTGCCGTGTAGTAGCGAGAGCTTTTCAAGCTCCTGAAAACAGGCTAATAAGTTGCCTTCAGTGGCATTTATTAAGCTTACTTTGGCGTCGCTTTGCATATTAAGTGATAAACGTTGGCATTGCTCATCAAGCCATCGTTTTACATGAGAGCCCGTAAGTGGGTAGCAAGGTACGAACACGCCTAGTTTATCAAGGGCTTTAAACCACGCACCACGTTGTACTTCTTGACTGGCTTTAGCGCCTTTAACAATTAAAATAGTATCGGGATTAACCAGCTCAACTACTTTTTTAAAGGTATTGCTGCCAATAACGCCTGGCTTTTGTTGGTTTAAATCAAGCTCAATAATAGTGCGGGCGCTAAACAGCGACATGCTCTGATACTGGGCTATGATTTCTTGCCAATCGAATCCTTGCATTAAAGTAAACTTAATTACTTCATCAAAACCTTGTTGCTTAGCACAGTCGCGAATTTGTTGTACGCACTGCGCTTCTTGAAAAGGCTCTTCACCAAATACTAAATAAAAGGGCTTTAGCCCTTTATTTAATTCACTCGGTAGTTGATTAGCATAGCAGCGCATTATAGTTGCGACAGCTCTCTAACAATACGACGACTGGCTTGCTCACGAATCTCGCTAATGAGTAGCTCAAGCTCTTTTGCTTTTGCTAATGCATGATCCGGATCGTCTTGGTAATTACGGTAAAGCTCAAAACGTTTTTCTATCGCTTTTTCGCCTGGGAGTTTAACTACATACGACACGCCATAAGCAAGTTCGTATTCAGCAACCTGACCATTTTGAAACAGCGAAAGAGTTTGGCGTTCAATACTTTCTTTGCGTAAATACAATTGGGCTTTATTTTTAGCTGACGATACTAGCTCTACGTTACTCGCTTTAAGCTCTTTTTTAAGCTCAGTAAATAAAGTCGATTTTTCATCATCGCCTACAAGTGTTAGCTGTTTTAAGTTATCAGGCAAGCTAGAAGCTTTTTTTAAATGAAAGCCACAGCTTGATAACAAAAAACAGACTAGCACTAAGGCTAGTCCATTTTTAATGGCGTTAAATGCAGCCATATTAGTTAGCTACCACGTTGAGTAGTTTACCTGGAACGTAAATGATTTTACGAATAGTTGCGCCATCCGTAAATTTAGTTACGTTAGATTCTGCAAACGCAAGGGCTTCTACTTGCTCTTGAGTGGCATCGGCTGCCACTGTTAACTTAGCGCGAAGCTTGCCGTTTACTTGTACGATGATTAGTTTTTCATCTTCAACAAGAGCCGACTCGTCAACTTTTGGCCACTGCGCATCTAAAATCTCGCCTTCTTTACCAAGCTCTTTCCAAAGCTCATGTGATAAATGCGGAGTAATAGGTGCAAGCATAATAACTAATGCTTCAAGTGCTTCGTTAGCAATCGCTACATCTTGTTTGTCGCTCAGTGGTGCTTTTAATAACTTATTAGAAAGCTCCATAATGGCTGCAATAGCGGTGTTAAAGGTTTGACGACGTTCAACATCATCAGTCACTTTAGCAATTGCTTTGTGTAAGTCGCGACGTAATACTTTTTGCGGGTTAGTGAGCGCTGATTTATCAAGTGCTTGGTAACCTACTGTTTTAACGTCTACTGCGTATTTCCATACACGTTTTAAGAAGCGATGTGCGCCTTCAACACCTGAGTCTGACCATTCAAGCGTTTGCTCTGGTGGTGCTGTAAACATCATAAATAAACGTACTGTATCTGCACCGTATTGGGCAATTACTTGTTGTGGGTCTATACCGTTGTTTTTAGACTTCGACATTTTACTCATGCCTGATGAGAATACCGGCTCACCGTCTTCTTTATGCCATGCTTTAGTTACGCGGCCTTTGTCGTCGGTTTCGGTATTTACATCGCTTGGCGAAATCCATACATCGCCGCCTTTTTCATCTTTACGATAAAATGTTTCAGCAAGCACCATACCTTGACAAAGTAAGCGGTCGAACGGCTCGTCTGAATTTACTAAACCAAAGTCACGTAATAATTTATGGAAAAATCGCGAGTACAATAAGTGTAAAATAGCGTGCTCAATACCACCAATGTATTGGTTTACTGGTAACCAATAGTTAGCAGCCGCTGGATCTAGCATGCCTTCGTCGTAGCGTGGGCTACAGTAGCGTGCGTAGTACCAAGATGATTCCATAAAGGTGTCAAACGTGTCAGTTTCGTGAAACGCAGGTGCGCCATTTACTGTTGTTTTAGCCCATTCAGGGTCTGCTTTAAGAGGTGACGTTACACCATTCATTACCACATCTTCTGGTAAGCGAACTGGTAGCATATCTTCTGTTGCAGCAAGTTCTTTGCCTTCTTCGTCGCTAAGCATTGGGATTGGAGAGCCCCAATAACGCTGACGGCTAACACCCCAGTCACGTAGACGGAAGTTTACTTTACGCTCCCCAACACCGAGTGCTTCAAGCTTGTCGGCAATGGCTTTAAACGCGGCGTCAAAATCAAGACCATCAAATTCACCTGAATTTACAAGTACGCCTTTATCGGTAAATGCTTCTTGCTCAAGGTTTACTTCAAGACCTGAGCCTTCAACCGGTGCAATTACTTGTTTAATATCTAGGCCGTAAGCCGTTGCAAATTCAAAATCGCGTTGGTCGTGTGCAGGTACCGCCATAACAGCGCCTGAGCCGTAATGCATTAATACAAAGTTAGCGACCCAAATTGGTACTTGCTCGCCCGTTAATGGGTGAGTTGCGTAAAAGCCTGTTGCTATGCCTTTTTTCTCCATTGTTGCCATGTCTGCTTCGGCAATTTTGGTGTTTTTGCATTCTTCAACAAACATTGCAACAGCATCGCTATTTTTAGCGGCTTCTTGTGCAATAGGGTGACCACCAGCAACAGCAACATACGTAACACCCATAAAGGTGTCTGGACGAGTTGTGTATACGCTAAAAGTTTCGTCGTTATCGGTGCGTTTAAATTCAATATCACACCCTTCAGAGCGGCCAATCCAGTTACGCTGCATTGTTTTAACTTGCTCTGGCCAATCTTCCAACTTGTCTAAATCGTCAAGCAGTTCTTGTGCGTAGTCGGTAATTTTAATAAACCACTGTGGAATTTCTTTTTGCTCAACCACAGCGCCTGAACGCCAACCGCGACCGTCAATAACTTGCTCGTTAGCTAATACTGTTTGATCCACTGGATCCCAGTTAACCGTCGACATTTTTTTATACACTAAGCCTTTTTCGTAAAGCTTAGTGAAAAACCATTGCTCCCACTTGTAGTATTCTGGATGACACGTCGCAATTTCGCGATCCCAGTCATAACCAAAACCTAATTGCTTAAGCTGTGTACGCATGTAGTCAATATTTTCGTATGTCCACTTAGCAGGTGCTGTTTTGTTTTTAATAGCAGCGTTTTCTGCAGGTAAACCAAACGCATCCCAACCCATAGGTTGCATTACGTTTTTGCCTTGCAGGCGCTGGAAACGAGAAACAACATCACCAATGGTGTAGTTACGTACATGACCCATATGCAGTCGACCACTCGGATAAGGAAACATAGAAAGGCAATAATACTTTTCTTTGCTCTCATCTTCAGTGACTTTAAATACCTGGTTTTCTTCCCAGTAGCTTTGTACTTTTGACTCTATATCTTGCGGGTTATATTGCTCTTGCATCTATGGTTCCAGACTTCTTGCAAACTAATAAAAAATTGCCATTAGGATACCCCAAATAAAGTGCTATTCACAGCGTCAAAAACGCGGTTTTGATAAATTCTAACCTTCAGTTCAGGTTAACCTATACTTATCTAAGTTATAGGGTGATTTAACAGCAATTTTGAAGGAGTAAAAAATGGCAGATTATAAAGCATGGCTTGGCGATTTAACCAAATGGCTAAAAGATGTAAAAGATCATGAAGTAAAAGACGCAGTTACTCGATTTGTTGAATCTGAGCAGGCACTTAAAGATTTAGGGCAAGAAAGATACGCTTTATATAAAAGTTATTTACAGCGCGATATAGAACATGTCCAAGAAAACGAATCGCACTATAATTCGCTTGCATGGCAAGAGCTTAAAGAGTCCTTATGGTTTGAGCTTTCGCACATAGAAGATAAAACTCAGCTTGAGTGGCAATCTCTTAGTCAAGATTTTAAGCACAATGGTGTGTATCACGCAGGCGAATGGATAGCCATGGGCACATTAGTATGTAAGAATTGCACCCATAGTTACGATGTTTATCACGCGACACAAATTACACCGTGTATTGAATGTGATGGAATCTATTTTAGTCGTAAGGCGCTGCACCCTTAAATATAATTATTAAGTGGCTGCGGGCCACTTAATACGCCCAAAGGCCAGCGAATATGTTGGTAAAAAAAGAAGTTAGAATGACGAAAAAATTGCTGCCACTATCTGTTTCAAAGCTCGCACCGAGTATTTCTACTAATCACGTACATACGTGTATGAGCAATCCATACCCCGAGCAACTAACATTTATAGGCCAACAACGCGCCCAAAGTGCCTTAGATTTCTCTTTAGGGATGGAACTACCTGGTTACAACGTTTATGTAATGGGCGAGGCTGCCCATGGGCGCTTTACGCTTGTTAAAGATAAACTTAAGCAACACGCAAAAGACCGCCCAACACCAAACGAATGGTTATACGTAAATAATTACGATGATCACAGAGAGCCTATCGCGCTGTTTATGCATGCAGGTCAAAGCAAGCAACTTAGTGACGACATAGATTCATTTTTAGATGAGGTACTCGACACATTTCCTGCTGCATTTGATAACCCAGGATACCAACGCAAAAAAAAATCAATCGACCGTGAATTTAACGATGCCTACGACAGCGCTATTACTGCAGTAGAAATTGCGGCATTTGAGCAAAGTGTTGCATTAGTCGAAGAAAAAAACTCAGTTGGGTTTGCACCGCTTGTAGATGGTAAACAATTAAGCGATAGCGAATTTGGCGAACTTGAAGAAACGTTACGCGAAGAGTTTTTTGAAAAAATTGAAAAGCTAGAAGATGCATTAATAGAAGCGTTAATTGAGCTGCCACGCTGGAAGCGCGAATCAAAAGAAAAACAGCGTAATCTTAAAAAGTCGACTGCAGAGCAGGCCACAAAACCGCTTTTAAAAGACTTAGAACATAAATATGCAACTCATATTGGTGTACTGCGTTATTTAAAAGATATACGCGTTGAAATTATAGACGCGGTACTTGAGTGGCTCGATGACGAAGACGAAAGCGAAGAAAGCAAAGAAGACTTTGATCGTAAAGGCATGCTTACCGACTTTTTTGCACCTAATATTTTAGTTGAGTTTAAAGAAGACGATGCAGCACCCGTGGTGTACGAGCCCAATCCAACATTTGGTAATATATTTGGTAAAATTGAGTATTCCACATCGCAAGGGTCTTTAATTACCAGTTATCGCTCTATTCAGCCGGGAGCATTGCACCGTGCTAATGGCGGTTATTTAATTATGGATGCTGAAAAGGTAATGGCTAACCCTCAAGTGTGGGATGGTTTAAAACTTTCGCTTAAAACGCATCAAATTAAAAACGACTTACCGTATCAAGATAGCTCAGTAGGTAGTAGTTTTACACTTCGCCCGCAGCTTATACCGCTTGATGTAAAAATTATTTTATTAGGCTCGCGCGAACTGTATTACACCATAGGTGAATACGATGAAGAGTTTGCAGAGTTATTTAGAGTATTAGCTGACTTTGATTACTACTTACCAAGTAGCGATAAATTACAGTACCAATTTATAACTAAAGTTACCGAGTACTGCGAGCAAACATTAAAGTGCAGTACCACACAAGCAGCTATGGTGCGTTTACTTAAGTTTAGCTACCGCCAAGCAGAGCATCACAATAAGCTTTCTGCGCGCTTTGCTGATGTACTTGAACTAGTTGCAGAGGCAAGTTACTACGCAAAACAAGATAAATTAACTGTTGTAGATGCGCATCATATTGATGAAGCCATTGAAGGTAAGCAATACCGTACCGGCCAAATTAGTGAAAACATGCTAAGCGATATAAAAGAAGGTCACACACTTATTGCAACCGACGGCCAAGCCATTGGTAAAGTAAATGGTTTAACCGTATTACACATTGGCGATACCTCATTTGGTACCCCTGCGCGTATCACGGCAACGGTTTATGCTGGCGCCGATGGCGTAATAGATGTTGAACGTGAAGCCGAGCTTGGTAAAGCAATTCACTCAAAAGGGGTAATGCTACTTACCGGTTATTTAGGTAATAAATACGCGCAGCACTTTAGCTTAACGCTTAGCGCTAATATCGCTATTGAGCAAAGCTACGGTTATATAGATGGCGATAGTGCATCTTTGGCAGAGTTGTGTGCGCTTATTTCGTCTATTACAAGCCTACCTATTAGCCAATCAATTGCACTGACAGGCTCTATTAACCAACATGGTGATGTACAGGCTATTGGTGGCGTAAACGAAAAAATTGAAGGCTTTTTCAAACTGTGTAAAATGCGTGGCTTAACAGGTTCGCAAGGCGTTATCATTCCTAAATCAAACCAAGTTAACTTAGTGCTTGATGATGAAATACTTAATGCAGTTGAAGCGGGTAAATTTAATATTTACGCAGTTGAAACCGTAGACCAAGCGCTTAACCTGTTAATGGATATAGAAGCTGGCGATATTATTGATGACCAGTATCCAGAAAACTCAGTAAACGGAATTGCGCTTGCTCGCCTTAAAGAAATTGCCGACATAGTTAATGGCGATAATGATGACGAAAAAGACGAAGAACTAGATAACGAAAAAGGTTAATAATGATCAATATAATTTTGGCGGTGGTTATCGCCATTTTTTGTTTTTTAATATTTCAAAATAGTAAAAAAGCAAAACAACAAGCAGGCATAAATGCACAAATAGGGGCCGATTACTTAGCCGCTAACGCAAAAGTAGAAGGTGTAGTAGAAACAGCTTCTGGCTTGCAGTACAAAATACTGCATAAAGGTGAGAGTGAAAACACACCAAGCCCAACAAGTATGGTTAACGTGCATTACCACGGCACACTAATCGACGGCACGGTGTTTGACAGCTCAGTAGAGCGTAAAACACCGATTAGTTTTGGCTTGCACCAAGTGATTAAAGGCTGGACTGAGGGCTTACAACTGATGAGCCCAGGCGATAAATACATTTTTTATGTACCGCACCAATTAGCATACGGCGAAAAACGTGTAGGGAGTATTCCTCCTGCCTCAGTACTTATTTTTGAAGTAGAGTTACTGGCAATTGAGTCTTAGGGATTAAATAACAAGGAAGTAAATTATGAATAAAGATGAATTACTTAAAATAGCCAAAGGTGATATTAACTTTACCTTTCAATCTATTATTTATGCATTAGCGCTATGCTTACTAGTTGCAGCTGTTTTTTTACTAGAGATGAGCGTTAACCTACAAATGGGTTTAATAGTTTGTATTATCGGTGTGTTTGGAATGACTATTTATAATAATTTAAATACTCGTCTAAATGCGGCGCTTGCACTTATTGCACTCTCACAAGATAACCAAAGCACTAAGTAAGCAATGAGTTAGTTTAATAAATTGGTATAAGCCCTACTTTAATAAAGTGGGGCTTTTTGCTAGTAGGGCTAAATAGTACACCGAAAGTAGCGCAACCATTCGCGCTCATGATTACACCGCTCAATGCCAAAGCTTGCTGCTTGATTAGCTTTTAAACTCAATTTTACCCACTTCAAGTTTAAACTTACCTTCTTGCTTACCTGCAATCATAAAGCCTAGCTGTTTTATATCGTCAAAATCAATAATCGGTTGTTGCTCAAGCACGCGGCCGCGATACGTTAAAGTAAAATCACTCGGAGCAAAGTTTATATCTACCCATTCATTTTTTACTGTTTTAAATGAGTGAGTGTACGCTGCGCCATCAAGGTAATTGGTAGTTCTGAGCCTAAGCTGATAGATTTGTCCATCACCTTTAACACGCAGCGCTATAGCTTTAGTATTTTGGCTTTGTGTACTTAGCTCTGTACGTATTGATGCAAAACCGCCGTTATTATCAAGCGAAACATTGCCTGTAAAAAGCAAACTTTCTTGGGTTTGTGTTACTTGGCTATTAGATACACCGCCCATTACTGAGTCGTTAACAACGTACCAGCGCTAGTTTGCATTAGCTTGTGCACTTACAACTAATAAATTAAATACAAAAAGTGAGGATAGTTGTTTGGTGATCATGGCTTACTCCTAATTACTTTAAGCTTATCAATACGGATAAACATATTATTTGTTCACTTATTTAAAGTTAATTATTTTTACGGCTCCATTTTTTCATGATATTTTCAAACATAATTTCTTTATCAGTTTTATCCTCAGGACAGGGTTTACCGCTACCTTGAGGCATGCCATTACTACCAAATACGGTTGAAGTATCAATTAAATAGCATTTACCGTTAAATTTTTCTAATCGTCGTGTGCCTGTTGTATTTTGGTTAATAACTTCTGAATTATCAGATTTACTGGTGTTTTAATTGTGGGCTTATTGTTTATCTCATCATTTTCAGAGCTTTTATCTTCACCAAAGGAGACCATTTTTTTATGAGTCATATTATTTACAGGAGAGCCAAATAGCGGCGCGTATGGATTTAGCTTTTTAAATGTTTGAGAAGCTTTTGTTGTAGGCTCTGAAGGCGCCGCTACCAGGGGTTCAACAGGTTTTACAGGGTCTTTTTTAAGCTCTGTTTGTGCCTTTGGTAACGTGATGGTTTTGGCTTGCGTTTTTTTAGTTACCCTTACTTTGGCTTTTGTAGAATCTTTTTTTATAGGTGTAGTGTTAGAGGTTGCTGAATTTGGTGCATCAGTTTTAGTGTTTACAGGTTTTATATCAGGCGCATTGGTTGTTGTAACAACTGGGCTTGGCCTAGGTAGGCTAGCTAAATTAACTGTAACATAGGCCTGTATTATTGCGCTTTCCTTTTCCTTTGGCGGCGCAACTTTAATAGATTGCGAAAACAAAAAGTACAACACAATAGCGTGTATACAAAACGAGATAACCCACGGCCATGCATTCCCTTTATTCACATCAAATCCTCAACATAATAGTGCTGTTATGAGTCAATAAAATACATTTAGTTCACCTAAAGTTAATGTGTTTTACTTTGTGGCTTTATTGCAGATACAACAAAACTATTTTGCAGTTTTTGTTGTTTTTGCATGTGCTTGGTTACGTTATTATGAGCGCAATCAAACTTAGGAGGCATTATGACATTACTTTTTGAACCAATAGAACTTGCAGGTAAAACATTAAAAAACCGTATTGTTATGCCCCCAATGACTCGCTCGCGTTCAACACAGCCTGGCGATATAGCTAACGACTTAATGGCAACATATTACGCACAGCGCGCAAGTGCCGGACTAATTGTAAGCGAAGGCACACAAATTAGTGAGCTTGGTAAAGGTTACGCTTGGACTCCGGGTATTTATTCAAATGAGCAAGTTGCAGGCTGGAGTAAAGTAACAAGCGCAGTACATAGCGCTGGTGGCGTGATGTTTGCTCAGCTTTGGCATGTTGGCCGTGTTACCCACAGTGACAACACTGGTGGCGTGCAGCCTATTTCAGCCTCGGGCATTGCCGCAAAAGACGTAAAAGTATTTGTAGATACAAACGGCGCACCGGGGTTTGTAGACACCCAACTCCCACGCGAAATGAGCAAACAAGATATTACGCATGTCATAGGTGAATTTCGCCAAGCAGCTAAAAATGCAGTTAATGCAGGGTTTGATGGCATAGAGCTTCATGCTGCAAATGGTTACCTTATTAATCAATTTTTAGACTCAGAGTCAAATGCTCGCACCGATGAATATGGTGGCAGTGTGCAAAACCGAATACGCTTTTTAATTGAAGTGGTACATGCTGTTAGCGACGAAATTGGTAGCAATAAAGTAGGCGTAAGACTTGCCCCGTTAACAACTCTTAATGGCACTGTAGACGAAAACCCTGAGGAAACTTATTTAGCGGTTTCTGAGGCATTAAATAAAGCCGGTGTAGGTTACATGCATATAGCCGAAGCCGATTGGGATGACGCACCTTTGATGAGTGTTGAGTTTAAATACGCTATTCGCAAAGCCTACAGTGGTGTATTAATTTACGCAGGTAAGTACACCAAAGAGCGCGCTGACAAAGCACTTAGCGAAGGCTGGGCCGACATGATTGGCTTTGGTCGCCCGTTTGTATCAAACCCAGACTTACCAGCACGCTTAAAGCAAGGCAAGCCACTTAACAGTCACAACCCCGACACTTTGTTTGGTGGTGCAGAGCAAGGCTATACCGATTATCCAACGGTATAGCCTTGCTAGTAAGTAATTAACATTGAGTAAAAACATGAAGGGCTGCATTTTATGCAGCCCTTTTTTGTGCATTGATTCTAATAGCTTTACCTTGAGCAAAAAATAAAAAACGCGTAAGTTAACCGGGTTACCTATTTTAATAACAAGAAAATAAATGAAAGCCACAGAAATAGAACAATTAGAATTATCAAATTCTGAAACCCGAGAAGTTATTACACCCTACGCTTTTAAAATTGACAGCGCTTTACTGGGCTTGCCTTTAGCTACACCTATTCAGCGTGCACTAGCGATTATTATTGATGTTGCACTGATATTTTTAGCGGCCAAGCTTAGCGCTGCTCTAATAGCATTTGTCGCGGCTATGGCCTTTTATAAAGGCACTGCACAGCAATACCTTCCAAAAATGTCGAATGTGTGGCGAAGAATCTTAAAAATAACGGCAGCAAGTATTTTATTTGTAAGCGCACTTACTGTACTTTCAATTGGCATTGATTACCTAGAAGACGATAACGCTGATCAAGGTTTAGCTGTTCAGGGCGTAAAAATACAAGATGAAATTCAGCTTACCGCCACAGAAAAACAACAGGTAAATACTTATTTAGCGCAAACAGCTGATGAAAGCTGTGAGCAACCTTGCCAACAAAACGCGTTTGATAATTTAATTGGGCAAGTTCCCAAATTAGCAGAAATGGACGACCTACAAAGCCCACAACTTGCTACCGTACTTTTACAACTATTAGTGCTCAGTGAAAATAACGAAATAAAGCCTGCACAGTTAATAGAAGAAAAACCTGCACAAACAAGCACAAATAGTATTTTGCAGTGGAGCAAAGGCATTATTCAAGACTTGGGCTTAGGTTTTGGCTGGGCTGCTGTTTACTTTACGTTGTTCTCGTTACTTTGGCGCGGCCAAACGCCGGGTAAAAAGGTTTGTAATATCCGTGTTGTCGCTCTAAGCGGTGAGCCATTAGGTTTATTAGATTGTTTTGGTCGCTACGGCGGCTACGGTGCAGGCTTTGCAACGGGCTTATTGGGCTTTTTACAGATATATTGGGACCCAAACAGGCAAGCCATTCAAGATAAAATATCAGCGACGGTGGTTATTAAAGGTAACTTGAATCAAGTTGTAAATGTGGAAACGGTAGAAGAAGCAGTGAAGGACTAACTCCAATTAACATAATTTAATTAAACTATAGGTATATCTATTTGGAAGTCTTACTTGAAGGATTAAATAATGAAAATGAAAGTAATCATTTTTTGAGATCTTTATGGGCAAGTATTAGAGATCACTTAGGTAAGTGTGCTTGGCATTACTCTCCGTATAAAAAGCTAGGTTTTAAACAAATAATTTTAGGACGTATGGACTATAAAGCTAAAGGTTCTTTCGAGGTTTCGGTCAGGTATAAACAAAAAGGAAATTTAGTCGCGGTCATGTTCTCTGATTATATCGAAAGTGATGAAATTATAAGCGACTTAAAAGTTATTAGAGAGCTAGTTAAAAATAGTTTAGATTATAAAAAACTGATTTCTAAATTCAGATTTAGTACTTCTCTTGAAGTTATTAGGGGTTCTATTGCCGCATACTCAGGTAAAAGTTTTGTTTTAAAACCAACAGGTAATAGCTCAATTAAATTGATAGTTGATATTAATGGTTATGATGCTGTAGATGCAGAAGCTAAAGCAGCAGAAAAAATTAAAACGATTATTGAAATTTTAACTGTTAGTACAAACTGTTTGATTATTCGAGATACTCAAAGTGACAATGATTCATCGTTTTCAAGTATTGAAATTAATAAATACTCTAGAGATATAAGTTGGATTGATGCTAAACCAATAGCTGATAGCTTAGTTCAAATCTCAGAAAAAACCTGTTTCCTTATTGATTACATACTGAGTAATGATATTTACTCTTATGAAATTCAATTACTCTTGAATTCTTATGCTCATTTTTCATCAGGCAGATCTTTAGATTCATTTACCTTAGATACATATTCCCCAACTCCGAGAATAGGGGAGGCAAGTGATGAGGGGAATACTTACTTTCAGAGCGATTTAAGATTCTCTAATGCAGCTAAACTTCATCCATCATCAAGTGAAGATGCAATGATACTTTATATGTCTTCATTAGAAGTTGCGTCGTTGATTGGAGCTTCGAAGAGTAAAAAGTGTGATAGTTGTGGTCAACAAGTACATTCAATCTCAGATAGAGTGAGAAGTTATGTGGGAAAAGATAGCAATAATGACCCATTAGTTAAAATAATTAATTCATATTACGGTTTAAGATCAAGATACCTTCACCAAGGAACTAGGTTTGTCGATAATTCATATTCAGGCAGTGTGGTACCACTATTAGATAGCAATACAATGAGTAACGCTAGAGAGTACTACCAAGTTAGTCTGCTAAATTTAAGGGGATGGTGTAGCTACTTACTAAGGTTATCTTTAGAAGAAATGGCTTTAGAAGCTAATTAAACACTTTAAAAATGTAGAGCTAAATATGTAGGCCCTACATCTTAAATAGCGAGCTTAACTTCTAAACCTAACCCCAAAACCACCAAGACCCATCAACAACACAAATCCCCACACAAATATGTTGCCGTATTGGCTGTACACGCTGTCGCCTTTTATGAGCTTAATGTTGGCTTTCAATGTTGTAGCTTCAAACTGAGGCATGGTTTGTTGAGTGTGGCTTATAGGGTCGTATACGGCGCTTACACCATTGTTAGTAACACGCACTAGAGGGCGTTGTAGTTCGAGCGCGCGCATACGGGCTATTTGCATGTGTTGCAAAGGCCCAATAGAGTCACCAAACCAGGCATCGTTACTTACTGTAAAGAGTAGGTCAGAGTCGCTTTTGTAATTACCGCGAACTAAATCGGCAAATACTATTTCGTAGCAAATAGCGGGTAGTAGGTTAAAGCCATTGGCGCGTAAGTTGTTTTGAACTTTGTCGCCGCGCGTAAACGACGACATAGGTAAATCGAATAACGGGGCAATAGGGCGCAGTAAATCCTGAAACGGTACAAATTCGCCAATAGGTAATAGCTGGTGTTTTTGATAGCGGTTTTTATCAAGGTAATGATAATGCCCATGCTCGTCGCTGCGTTCTTTATTACCAACCACGATAAGCGTATTGAATATGTTTTTGGTGTCTCGCTGGTAGTCAACAATACCGGTCACGAGGGCGGTTTTATTAAACGAGGCGGCACTGTCTAAATTGGCTAGGTAGGAATCGGCAAGCATTTCTATTTCAGGCACTGCGGCTTCTGGCCATACTATTAAGTCGGCATCCCAATGTGGGCGGGTCATGTCTTGGTATTTGCTCATTGTGGTCCAAAACTCACTTGGCTCAAAGCGTAGGTGTTGCTGTATGTTCCCTTGTACGAGCAATACTGACATGTTTTTATCTGTGTAATGAATACTGCCAGTGGTATTTGCACCTGTAAAAATAAGCGCAACAGCTGTAGCAGTAACCGCCGGGGTTTTAAAATCTTTTTGGGTAAGTTTATATAGTGCAAAGCCAATAGCGATACACACGAGGGTTAAGCCAAACTCGCCAATATAAGGGGCAAGCAGCCTTAAAGGTCCGTCGGTTTGTGTGTAGCCAAAACTTAACCACGGGAAACCGGTAAGTACGGTGCCACGTAAATACTCACTAATTGCAAAGCAGGCAATTAGTAATGCGCCAAAGCTTTTAGGACCAGTGGCAAAGCGTGTAGTTGCCCAAAAGGCAAGTGCGGGAAATAATGCTAAGTAGGCGCACAAAAAAGCCATTAACGAGAGCGACGCTATAAGCGGCATACCGCCAAAGGTGGCAATAGAAACATGTACCCAGCTTATACCTGCACCAAACCAGCCTAGGCCAAATATAAAGCCATATTTAGCGGCGGTTTTTGCGTGTGCTTTACCGGTATTATTGGGATTAACGCAAAAAATTATGGCACCAAGGCTAACAAATACGATGGGCCAAATTTCAAAGGGGGCATAGCCAAAAGTTAAAACAAGGCCCGCAACGAGTGCGAGCCATGCTTTTTTATCTTTTGCTAATAGGGTAAGTCTAGTTAGCAGTTTCTTCACTGTCGTTATCATCAGCCTTAGGAACGGTGACTTGCAGTTGCAAAATACGACGATTGTCGGCGTTGGTTACTTTAAATTGGTAACCTTCTATGTCAATCGTTTCACCACGGCTTGGCATATGGCCAAATGCGTGCAGTACAGTCCCGCCAATAGTATCGGCTTCGTCTGTGCTGTAGCCTGTTTTAAAATGCTCGTTAAAGTCATCTACAGGTGTGAGTGCTTGCACTACGTGGACATGTTTAGCAAGTTGACGAATATCTTGATGTTCTTCTTCTTCGTCGTGCTCATCTTCGATTTCGCCAACAATTATTTCAAGAATATCTTCAATCGTTACTAAGCCCGATACGCCGCCGTATTCGTCAATAACAACAGCCATATGGTAGCGTTGCTGACGGAATTCGTTTAGCAATGTATCAACACGTTTGCTTTCAGGTACTACCATTGCTGGGCGTAAATAATCGCGTATTGATGGTAAATGCTCGTCTTTATTTAAGATCAGTGGCAATAAATCTTTAGCGAGTAAAAAACCTTCTACATGATCTTTGTCTTCAATCACCACTGGAAAACGTGAGTGAGTTGAGTCAACCATCATTGGAATTAGTTCTTCAAGCGGGCTGTCGATCTCAAGAGTGATCATTTGTGAGCGCGGAACCATTATGTCTCGCACTTTAAGCTCAGACACGCCAAGCACACCTTCTATCATCTCTTTTGTTTCTGGATCGATTACGTCTCGTTCTTGCGCATCGGCAATAACTTCGACCAGCTCTTCTCTATTCTGGGGTTCCCCTTGCAACATTTGGGCTATTCTGCCCAACCACGTTTTGCCAGAAGAACCCTGGCTAGATTGCGAGTTACCGTCGCTCATTGCGTCTAATTGCTCCGTTAATTTAAATATCGTCCCGGTATGGGTCTGCTATGTTTAGCTCTGCAAGTATTTGCTTTTCGATGCTTTCCATCTCTAAAGCGTCTTCACTCTTTATATGGTCAAATCCAAGCAAATGCAAGCATCCGTGAATAACCATGTGAGCAAAGTGGTCATGAAATGACTTCTCTTGCTCAATTGCTTCAGCTAATACAATGGCTGGGCAAATAATTAAATCACCAACCAAAGGAATATCTATGCCTGGTGGTGCTTCAAATTCGAACGACAGTACGTTGGTCGGTTTATTTTTACCGCGATAGTCGTTATTAAGTTGTTGCGATTGCGCTTCGTCGCTAATAACGATACTGAGTTCGGACTCGTCACGGTATTGGCTAAGGGCTTTGTCGGCCCATAGTGCAAATTGTTCTTCGCTTGGGAGGTTGTCAAACTCACAGGCTATTTGTAAATCAAGTTCGGTTGTCAAAGTATTACTCTTTAGTAGTAGGCTGTTGAAGAGCAGCAAGTGCGTCTTTTGCATTTTGCTTTTCAATGCGCTTAAGTCGCTCGCTTTCGTCGTTACGCTCGTAGGCTTCAACTATGCGTGCTACAACAGGGTGGCGTACTACGTCGTGGGCTTTGAAGTAATTAAAGCTAATTTCGTTTACGCCATCAAGCACTTCAATTGCATGGCGAAGGCCTGAGCGTGTCCCACGAGGTAAATCGACCTGTGTAATATCGCCTGTAATCACCGCTTTTGAGTTAAACCCTATACGGGTTAAAAACATTTTCATTTGCTCGGCGGTGGTATTTTGGCTTTCATCTAAAATAATAAAGGCATCGTTTAAAGTACGTCCGCGCATGTAAGCAAGCGGTGCGACTTCGATGATATTTTTTTCGATGAGTTTTTCTACTTTTTCAAAACCTAACATTTCAAAAAGAGCATCGTAAAGAGGGCGCAGGTATGGGTCTATTTTTTGACTTAAATCACCTGGTAAAAAGCCAAGCTTTTCGCCAGCTTCTACAGCAGGGCGCGTTAGTAATATACGGCGTATTTCTTGGCGCTCAAGAGCGTCGACGGCAGCTGCAACTGCAAGGTAAGTTTTACCAGTACCTGCAGGGCCAATACCAAAGGTAATGTCGTGGTTTAAAATATTAGCCACATAAACACCTTGGTTGTCGTTACGTGGTTTAATTACACCACGGCGGGTTTTAATAACCATTTCTTTGCCATAAGCGCTGCTGGATGCATCTTGCTCTAAGGCTTTTGATTCGGTAATAGCTAAATGAACGGCGTCGGGTTCTATTTCGCCTAAAACACCACGAACTGGCTGAGTATCAACATAAAGGTTTTTTAAGATTTCTACAGCGCCGGCGCAGTTGTGTAGTTTACCGGTTACTTTAAAAAAGTTGTCACGGTGAATTATTTCAACAGCCAGGTGGCGTTCAATTTGTTTGATGTTTTCGTCAAACGGGCCACATAAAGAAGATAGGCGTTTGTTATCGGCAGGTTCTAAATAAATCTCTAATGTTTTTAACTGATTACTCAAAATTGCTTCCTATAGTACTGCGCCAGCGTTAACTGGCGCTAATTGTGTGACTAAGGAACGAAAGTAGCTACGCCAATTTCGTTAACAGTGTCTGGTTTTGGCTCTGCAGCTGCAGCTTTAGTTAAAATAGCTGAAGGAGCGACTTCACGTCGTAAGTTCATTTCTGATTCTGTACGAATTAAGTCACCACGTAAAGAGTTAGGTAGTGCTTCGGTAATACGTACATCAACAAACTGTCCGATCACAGTGTGCGGGCCAACAAAGTTTACTACACGGTTATTTTCGGTACGGCCACGTAATTCCATAGGGTTCTTCTTAGAAGGACCTTCAACAAGTATACGTTGCTCTGTATCGAACATTTGACGACTAATTTGCTGCGCCATTTGTGTAATACGGTTTTGTAGTAAGTATAAGCGTTCTTTTTTCTCTTGCTCTGTTACGTCATCCGGCAAATCTGCCGCTGGCGTACCTGGGCGTGCGCTGTAAATAAAGCTAAAGCTCATATCAAAACCTATGTCGCTAATAAGCTTCATGGTTGCTTCAAAGTCTTCTTTGCTTTCGCCTGGGAAACCAATAATGAAATCTGACGACATACTTAAGTTAGGACGAATTTTACGTAACTTACGAATTGTCGATTTGTATTCAATTGCCGTATGGCCACGTTTCATTAGGTTTAATATACGGTCTGAACCACTTTGTACTGGTAAATGTAAGTGATCTACAAGCTCTGGCACATCGGCGTAAACGTCGATTATATCTGGGGTAAATTCTACGGGGTGCGATGTGGTGTAACGAATACGGTCAATACCATCAATAGCTGCAATAAGACGAATTAAATCAGAAAAGTAACAAATTTCACCATCGTGCGTATCACCGCGGTATGCGTTTACGTTTTGACCTAAAAGATTTACTTCACGTACGCCTTGCTCTGCAAGTTGTGCAACTTCAAGTAGTACGTCATCTACTGGGCGACTAACTTCTTCACCGCGAGTATAAGGTACAACACAAAAAGTACAGTACTTAGAACAGCCTTCCATAATTGATACGAAAGCAGATGGGCCATCTGCTTTTGGCTCTGGCAGACGGTCAAATTTTTCAATCTCTGGGAATGAAATATCAACAACCGATGAGCCTTTGTCGCCTTGCACTTGTTTAATCATTTCTGGTAAACGGTGTAGCGTTTGCGGACCAAAAATAACATCTACAAATGGCGCACGTTGGCGAATAGAGTCACCTTCTTGTGAGGCAACACAACCACCTACACCAATGATTAAATCTGGCTTGTCGTCTTTTAATAACTTCCAGCGACCTAATTGGTGAAATACTTTTTCTTGTGCTTTTTCACGAATTGAACAGGTGTTAAGTAAGATTACGTCGGCATCTGTTGCATCTTCAGTTAGCTGGTAGCCGTTGGTGGCATCTAAAAGTTCAGCCATTTTCTGAGAGTCGTATTCGTTCATCTGACAACCCCAGGTTTTAATATGCAGCTTTTTGCTCATTGAAATATAGCCTCGTGTTCAATTCGATAGTGGCACAAAAATGTGCTTGAAACAGGATTAAGGAGCAAGCATGCTCACTTAAAGGAGGCGTATTTTAGCTGGATACCCGTCCAGATCCAAGTATAGTTTTCATGTTTGTGATCTCAAATCAATACGAGGCGAGTTTAATCAGCGGTTAGGGATATCCTCTGGTATAAAACAAATTAATTTTGATACAATCAAAACAGACTCAAGTAATAATAAAATGATGAAAAACATGACTAAAAATAATGTGATAGTAGTTGGCGGTGGCATGGTTGGCGCGGCTATGGCGATAAAGCTTGCTCAACAGGGCTTTGGCGTACGCATAATCGAAAAACACCTAATAGACCCATCACAGATTCTTAGTAGTGATATGGTTGATATTAGAGTGTCGGCTATTAATCGTTTTTCAGAAAATTTACTTGATGAATTAGGAGCAATGCCGCTTTTAAGGCAAAACCGCATAGCGCCTTATCAACAATTAGAGGCATTTGAGCGCGGTGGTGATAATTTATTGTTTGACTGCGCCGATATAAACACCACGCATTTAGGCCACTTAATTGAAAATAGTTTAATTCAAGCAAGTTTATGGCAGCAATTTGATCATTATAAGATTGAGGTTATTGAGCAAGCCACACCTATTACTAAAATAGAGCAAACGGATGATTTAATTACGCTTGTGTATGGAGCTCAAACCTATACCGCTGATTTAGTGATTGCAGCCGATGGCGGACAATCGCAGCTGCGTGCTAAAGCTAATATAGGAATTACCGGCTGGCAGTATCAGCAGCATTGCATGGGGGTATTAATTAAACTCGATGCGCCGCAACAAATTAAAACATGGCAGCAGTTTACGCCAAGTGGGCCACTCGCATTTTTGCCAATGCAGGCACCATACGCTAATTTAATTTGGTACGACGATGCAAATACACTGCAAGCATTTAAAGGGCTAAACCCAGCTGAGCTAAAAATGCACATACTTAATAAATTTCCTGAACTTGCTGGAGACTTTGAAGTACAAACCCATGCAATATTTCCGCTTACTCGCCAACATGCTAACAACTATTCACAAGGGCGCTTAGTTTTAGTCGGTGACGCTGCACATACAATAAACCCCCTTGCAGGGCAGGGCGTTAATTTAGGTTTTCAGGATGTAGTGGCACTTGCTGAAGTTTTAGACAATGCAGGGGGTATAGGGTGCCCGATAACGCTTAAAGAATACGAGCGAGCTCGCCGTAAAGCTAATTTATTAATGATGAGCATGATGGACGCGTGTTACTTTGGCTTTTCTAACCAAGTTGCGCCACTTAAATGGGCACGTAGCCAGTTTTTAAAAATGGCTAATAATACAGGCCCTATAAAAAACTGGGTTTTAAAATACGCAATTAGCGGTGATTTAGGCTAAATTTAAAGTAGAGATTAAAAAGGCTCATTTATGAGCCTTTTTTTATGTCTGTTTTTAAGCGGACAAATAGTGACCCAGTTATATTAAATAAAATTTTAATTTGACTAGGGTTATATCACTAAACCGCAATTTAATAATTTTAAAGAGCCTATGTGTGGATAATTTTTTTTCAGTAATAATTATTTTAGGTGCGCTACTGCTAGTTGCTAGCTTAAAAACAACCTTTAAAGTTTGTAAAAAAACATCGCAAAGAGCGTGGAGTGTACTGTTATGCGCTATTGTCTGTTTTATTTTAGGGTATTGGTGGATACTTTATTACTTTTCAAATTACGATACGGCACCAATAATAAGAAATGCAGTTGCCACAATATTATTTGGTGGTGCAGGGTTTGTTTTCTTAGTTGTCAAACTGAGTTTGAAAAGCATCCTTAAAATAGAGCAAGCAACGCAGTATCAAAAATATCAAACTGAGCACGATAACTTAACAACCTTACCCAACCGCAATAACTTTTTTAAATCCTTGAGTAAACAAGTCGATTACCCTTCTTCATTTGCATTATTTTATATTGATTTAAATAATTTTAAACAAATTAATGATGCGTTTGGTCATCAATGTGGTGATCAACTACTGGCTGCTTTTGCTAATAAGTTAAGCAAAGAACTATGTGGCATTGCTAAGTTATATCGAATAGGGGGGGATGAGTTTGCGTTTTTACTGAATACCGATACTGATGAAAGCATGGCTCACTGTGTAAATATTATAAACTCAGCCGTTAAAGCTCCGTTTTGTACACATGAGCAAATGGTTAAAATACAATTAAGTATAGGCGTAAGCCGTTTCCCAGATGATAGCCGATTACCCGACCAGTTACTAAAAAAAGCCAACTTGGCACTGCATGAAGCAAAAAAGACATTTCAACCTTTAGTAAATTACTCATCTGAAATAGGTAAACGAGCTGAGGACTTTTTTGATTTATCAGTCAAAATTAAAGCCGCGTTACACAAAGGTGAGTTCGAGCTTTATTTACAACCAATAATGAACTCCAAAGATATTCAATTGCATGGCCTAGAAGCGCTGATCCGATGGCCGCAAGCTGATGGTAGCTTTATTAGTCCTGAAAAGTTTATAAGTGTAGCTGAGCGTACAGGGCTTATTTTTGTTTTATCGAAATGGGTTGTACAAGAAGCAGTTAACCATATTAGAAAACTTAAACTGTTTGGGTTTACCGGTACTATTCATGTCAACTTATCAACGAAAGATATTGAAAGCAGCGAGTTTTACGAATTTATAATTAGCTTACTTACTACTGACCCGACTTTAAGTGATTCACTAATATTTGAAATTACAGAAGGGGCAATGATGACAAACATACCCGCAGCAAGAAAAATGATGCAGCAGTTAAGTATGCGTGGATTTAAATTTAGTGTTGATGATTTTGGTACGGGGTTTTCGTCACTGTCGTTATTAAGGGAGTTGCCCATAAACCAGATAAAAATAGATCAATCGTTTATCAAAGACATGCTCATTAATCCGCCTGATTACGCTATTGTAGAATCTACGTTGTTTTTGGCGAGCCGATTAAATTGCGATGTAGTAGCTGAAGGAATAGAAACCAAAGAAGTAGAGCAAGCGCTATTGAGTATGAACTGTGATTATTTACAAGGGTATTTATATAGCAAACCAATAAATATTGACGAATTTATAAATGTATATTTAAGTACAGAAAAAGTAAGCTGAATTTAATGAATATTGAGAAGTTTTAGAGGAGGAAGTCAAATTGGCTGGGATACCAGGATTTGAACCTGGGAATGCCAGGATCAAAACCTGGTGCCTTACCGCTTGGCGATATCCCAACTATAAATTTGATATTAATTTTAGTTCTTAATAAGAACATGGTGCGGAAGGAGAGACTTGAACTCTCACATCCTAAGATACTGGAACCTAAATCCAGCGCGTCTACCAATTCCGCCACTCCCGCATCACTAATGTGCTCATTTAACCTCTAAGCTAGAGTAATTCTTTTATTCAACTTTCCTTGGTAGAAGAAGTTGGCTGGGATACCAGGATTTGAACCTGGGAATGCCAGGATCAAAACCTGGTGCCTTACCGCTTGGCGATATCCCAACAAAGAATTCTTTTATAATTTTAGTTCTTATCAGAACATGGTGCGGAAGGAGAGACTTGAACTCTCACATCCTAAGATACTGGAACCTAAATCCAGCGCGTCTACCAATTCCGCCACTCCCGCATCACTAATTTGCTCATTTAAACTCTAAGCAAGAGTCATTCTTTTATCCAACTTTCCTTGGTAGAAGAAGTTGGCTGGGATACCAGGATTTGAACCTGGGAATGCCAGGATCAAAACCTGGTGCCTTACCGCTTGGCGATATCCCAACAAAGAATTAATTGATATTTTTAGTTCGTATCAAGAACATGGTGCGGAAAGAGAGACTTGAACTCTCACAACCGAAGTTACTGGAACCTAAATCCAGCGCGTCTACCAATTCCGCCACTCCCGCATCGTTTGTGTTATAAAACACAGGTAGCTATTTTAGACTCTTCATTGAGTGCAATTTAACTCTTGCAGAGCCACTTCTAAAAAGAGAAATGGTGGCTAAGACGGGATTTGAACCTGTGACCCCATCATTATGAGTGATGTGCTCTAACCAGCTGAGCTACTTAGCCATTGTTGGCTGGGATACCAGGATTTGAACCTGGGAATGCCAGGATCAAAACCTGGTGCCTTACCGCTTGGCGATATCCCAACAATAACAATTGATAGTTTTAATTCTTATCAAGAATTATGGTGCGGAAGGAGAGACTTGAACTCTCACATCCTAAGATACTGGAACCTAAATCCAGCGCGTCTACCAATTCCGCCACTCCCGCACACAAGGTAGTTATTTTAAACTCTTCATTGAGCAACAAAAAACATGGTGGCTAAGACGGGATTTGAACCTGTGACCCCATCATTATGAGTGATGTGCTCTAACCAGCTGAGCTACTTAGCCATCTTTTTTTGTTAGCACTTCATCGCTGAGTGCGGGGCGTATTATGCTGATATGACCCAAATTCGTCAACACCTTTTTTGCAAAAAAACACTTAACTGTGTTTGTTTGCAGGAAAATTAAGCTAAGCGGCTAAATTTTAATAAAAATGATGATTTTTTGAGTGCAATTCACATACAAAATTTGTCGCTAAATAAAAAAAGCAAAAACCAATAGTTTGAAGCTGTTTGATTATTCGACAAATTATTACGCTCTGGTTAAATCTTAACATTAATTTGTTTAAGAGGTACTTATTATTGAGGTTTGATCTTCTGCGCAGTGTGTTTTTTTAAATTAAACGTAGGCATTTAGGTTGGGGCTAAACCAATTTTATAAGTTTATAACGTTGGAGGTACAAAAAAGGCTCGTAAAAACGAGCCTTTAAAATTATTACCAATACTAACTTGGTTTCATTTGACTTATACGTTGAACAAGAAGTTCATTACATCGCCGTCTTTAACAATGTACTCTTTACCTTCTTGACGCATCTTACCTGCTTCTTTTGCGCCGCTTTCACCTTTAAAGGCAACAAAGTCGTCAAAAGCAATCGTTTGCGCACGAATAAAGCCACGCTCGAAGTCGGTATGGATTTTACCCGCTGCTTGTGGCGCTGTTGCACCTACAGGGATTGTCCATGCACGCACTTCTTTAACACCCGCAGTGAAATAAGTTTGTAATTGTAGTAATTCATAACCACCACGAATAACAAGATTAAGGCCGGGCTCTTCTAAGCCAAGATCAGCCATAAACTCAAGCTTGTCTTCGTCATCTAATTCTGAAAGCTCAGATTCGATAGCAGCACATACAGGAACAACAATCGCATCTTCTGCTGCAGCAATAGCGCGTACACGGTCAAGGTATGGATTATTTTCAAAACCATCTTCAGCAACGTTTGCAATATACATAGTTGGTTTAATAGTTAAGAAGTTGATAGAGCTGATTGCTGCTTTTTCTTCTTTAGTTAATGCTAAAGCGCGTAAAGTTAAGCCTTCATCAAGATGCACTTTTACTTTTTCAAGTACGGCATTTTGCTCTTTGGCGTCTTTATCACCACCTTTTGCTTTTTTTGCGTTACGGAAAAGGGCTTTTTCAGCGCTATCCATATCAGCAAGTACTAACTCAGTGTTGATTACGTCAATATCGTCAGCAGGGTCAATAGTGCCTGCTACGTGTATGATGTTTTCATCTTCAAAACAGCGAACTACGTGGCCAATTGCATCGGTTTCACGAATGTTAGCTAAAAACTGGTTACCAAGGCCTTCACCTTTAGATGCGCCCTTTACCAAGCCAGCAATGTCTACAAATTCCATACTAGTGGTAAGAACTCGTTGAGGATTAACAATTTTAGCAAGTTCGTCTAGACGAGGATCTGGCACAGGTACCACACCTGTATTAGGCTCAATGGTACAAAAAGGAAAGTTAGCGGCTTCAATACCCGCTTTAGTTAGTGCATTGAAAAGCGTTGATTTACCTACGTTAGGCAAGCCAACGATGCCACATTTAAAACCCATAGTAAGATACCTTGTTTAGAATTCGTTTAAACGGTGTACTTGGACCCAAGTTACTAGGGTTTAAACGAATGTAGTCTGTTTTGTGCTTTTAACACACCATCTTTTGCAAGTATTTCCATGCAACGAACTGCTTCATCAACAGCAGCATCCATTTTTTCTTGGTCTTCTTTGGCCGCTTTTCCAAGCACCCAACCAGTTACCATTTCACGATGCCCCGGATGACCTACACCAATGCGCAAGCGCATAAAGTCTTTTTGATTTGCCATTTTTGCAATAATGTCTTTTAAACCATTATGACCGCCATGCCCGCCACCTTTTTTTAATTTGGCAACGCCTGGGTCTAAATCCAATTCGTCATGGGCAACTAAAATGTCCTCGACAGGGATTTTGAAAAAATTAGCTAAACTACTGACCGCTTTACCACTTAAATTCATGTAAGTAGTGGGGATCAATAATTTGAATTCTTGGCCTTGAATGATCACTTTGCCTGTAAGGCCGTGATATTTAGGATCGTGTTTTAGAGTGCAGTTATAGCGTGCAGCGATTTGCTCGATGAACCAAGCACCTGCATTGTGGCGTGTGTTTGCGTATTCGGGGCCTGGATTAGCCAGGCCCACAAGCATTTGAATAGAATTCAAGGTTGCGAGACCTTAAATATTATTCTGCTGCTGCAGCGTCGTCTTCAACTGGAGCTGCTTTGTTTGCTTTGATAGTCAGGATAGACTGATCATGGCCTTCGCCTTTAGCTAAATCTACAGAGCTAACGCCTTTAGGGAAAGTTAGGTCAGAGATATGAACTGAATCGCCAACAACAAACTTAGAAACATCTACTTCAATGAATTCTGGAAGTGCTTTTGGAAGACACGTAATTTCAACTTCAGTTAACTGGTGAACAACAGTTGCGCCAGCTTTAGTTACAATCTCTTCACCGATGAAGTGTAGAGGAACTTTAGTTTGAAATTTATGAGTAGCATCTACACGTTGGAAATCAAGGTGAGTAAGCTTAGGCTTGAATGGGTGACGTTGGATATCTTTTAAGATTACTTCAACAGCTTCGCCATCAACGTTAAGCGTAAGGATATGCGTGTAGAAACCTTCGTCTTCTTGAGCTTTGATCATATCTTTATGAGCAAAAGTAAGAGATAAAGCTTCTTTATCAGCTCCGTAAAGGATTGCAGGAACTTTGTCTTCGCGACGTAGGCGGCGGCTCGCACCAGTACCAGTTTCTACGCGAAGTTCAGCGTTATACGTATAAGTTTTGTTAGACATGATGTCTCCAGTTATTTAAATGTGTAGGGCCTTTGCGACCAAGGTCCCTAGCCAAAAGGCGCGCTATCATACCACCACGCCCAGATAAAATAAACATCGCTTACAAAAAAAGCGCCAAAAGGCGCTTTTATATTCAGGAATGTTTAATTTTAGTGTTCAAACATCGCTGAGATAGATTCTTCGTTACTAATACGACGAATAGTCTCTGCTAACATGTCAGCAAGCGTAAGTACCTTAACTTTATCAAGGGCTTTAAGCTCATCAGATAGCGGAATTGAGTCAGTTACAATTACTTCATCAATCATTGAGTCACGTAAGTTTTCGGCTGCTTTACCTGAAAGGATAGGGTGCGTTGCGTATGCAAATACACGCTTAGCGCCATGTTCTTTAAGTGCTTCTGCGGCTTTACACAATGTACCACCGGTATCAATCATATCATCTACGATAATACAATCACGACCTTCAACGTCACCAATAATGTGCATTACTTGAGAAACATTTGCTTGAGGGCGACGTTTATCAATGATTGCTAAATCGGTATCGTTTAGTAGTTTTGCAATTGCACGAGCACGTACAACACCACCAATATCTGGAGATACAACAACGACGTCTTCAAAGTCGCGTTCTTTCATATCTTCAAGTAATACAGGGCTGCCAAATACGTTATCTACAGGTACATCAAAGAAGCCTTGGATTTGTTCAGCGTGTAAATCAACCGTAAGAACACGGTCAACACCAACACTTGATAAGAAATCTGCAACAACTTTAGCGGTAATTGGAACACGAGCAGAACGTACACGACGGTCTTGGCGCGCATAACCAAAATAAGGAATGACGGCAGTAATACGACCTGCAGATGCACGACGTAGAGCATCAACCATAACGATAAGTTCCATCAGGTTATCGTTTGTAGGGGCACAGGTTGATTGCAAGATAAAAACGTCCGAGCCACGAACATTTTCATTTATTTGAACACTGATCTCACCGTCGCTAAAACGGCCAACAACAGCATCGCCTAATTCAATATATAAACGTTTTGCAACTTTTTGAGCTAACTCAGGTGTTGCGTTACCAGCGAAGAGCTTCATGTCAGGCACGGTAGGGTTCCTCAGGCACTGAATATTTGGACTAACGGGCAATGATAAATTTCACTGCGGGTTAACTTATGATTACTTGTACGTTACTTCATTGATCGAATATGGCGGTTAACTCCGTATGAGCAGGTGAGACATTTGCGCTTGAAGCCACAAAACCCTGCCAAGTATGGGGGAGATTTTCAAGTACATCTTGTGCTTGAACTTGGCTAGCAAATTCGACAAAACAACATGAACCTGTTCCGGTCATCTTCGACGGTGCGTATTTTAGCAACCACTGGAGGGTTTTTTCAACCTCGGGGCAAAGCTTTTTAACTAAAGGCTCACAATCGTTGGTCAAAGTATGGTGTTTCCAGTCGCCTATTATTTTTGGTGTGTCGCGTTTTAAATCTGGATGTGTAAATATTTTTGCGGTACTTACATGTTGGTTAGGGTGTACAACGCAGTACCATTTTTGTTCAAGTGTTACGTGGTGTAGTTTTTCACCAATACCGTGCGCTATGGCGCTTTGACCTTGTATGAACACTGGAACATCTGCCCCTAACTTGAGCCCTAGTTGAGCTAGTGTTTCTAAATTTAGTGCCAATTTCCATAACTTATTTAGGGCTAATAAAGTACTCGCTGCGTCAGATGAACCTCCTCCAACACCGCCCCCCATCGGCAAGCGCTTAATTAAATTTATTTTTACACCCAAAGAGGTTTTACAGTGTGTTTGTAATAATAAAGCCGCTTTATAGATGAGATTATCATTTAGAGGGATATCTTTAGTATCACCACCGACAGAAATACTCCCATCTGTTGTTAACTCAAAATGCAGCTCATCACCAAAATTTAAAAAAGTAAATAAGGTTTCAAGTTCATGATAACCATCTTCTCGGCGAGCATTAATATGTAAAAATAAATTGAGTTTTGCCGGAGCTATAAGTGAAAAAGAGGTTTTGTTATTCATACTTATTTAAACTGCCAATCGTATAGTTGAATTTTAATTTTTATTTGTTGGTGCTTTAACGTCAGTTTAGTAGGTAACCAGTAACCTGCGTTTTGTACATAAGTGCCATAATCTATTTGCCATTTTTTGCCTGTATTATCAAACCATAATACTTGCTTTGCACGCCCAAGCTCATCAACAATTAAACTTTCATCGTCAATAGTGCCTTTAAGCCAGTTATCGGCATTATCAACCGGTAGTGTAAAACCCGTTAATCGTTTTAAAAGCTCTGCAGCGTTAGTATTAAAGTATTGTTCACCGTCAAACTCTAATTCAGCATCGTTAGCTGTTTGTTTAAGCGACAAAATACGAGTACCAATAAAAGTAGTCAGTATTAAATTATTGGAATTTGTTGTTTGCTGCCAATTTAAGTTTGCAGATTGACGCTCTTCTGGGCTAATAAATGCAAGTTTACCTTCTACTTGCCAAGTTTTTTGAGCAGCTAAACGTGGTTTCCAATCATCATAAAGTGTTGTTTTTGTATCAATTTGATGAGCACAGCCACCTAAAAACAAAAAAAACATGAATAAAATCAAATATTGTCGAATCAAATGTTGTTCCTTACTTTCCATATTCCGCTGATTTTTGGTAAAATTACCGCCTTTGAAGTAGGGCTCAGCAATATTTGGCAAATATGACCATAATAGCACTAGGTATAAATCACAAAACCGCATCCGTAGAATTACGTGAAAAAGTGGCTTTTTCGCCTGAGCAAATTTCAGAGGCGTTGCAACAATTAAGTGGCCATGCCGACTTTAATGAAGCGGTTATTGTGTCTACCTGCAATCGAACCGAGATCTATTGTAGCCTCGCTCAGCAAAATTCCCAAACACTGTTGAGCTGGCTTGCCAGTTTCCATGGTTTGGATGAACATGAACTGAGCAAAAACACTTATTGCTACGAAGATAACGATGCTATTAATCACTTAATGCGCGTGGCGTGTGGGTTGGATTCTTTGGTGTTGGGCGAACCGCAAATTTTGGGGCAAATAAAACAATCGTTTTTTAGTGCTAAAAACCACGATGCAGTAGGTGTTACGTTTGATAGGTTGTTTCAAAAAACATTTTCAGTAGCGAAACAAGTTAGAACTGAAACCGATATTGGCGCAAGTGCTGTATCGGTAGCGTTTGCTGCAGTTAACTTGGCAAAGCATATTTATGGCAAGCTTGATAAGACCAATGTGTTATTAATTGGCGCAGGTGAAACCATTGAATTGGTTGCTAAACATTTATACCAAAATGAGCCTCAAAATATCACTGTTGCAAATAGAACTATTGAGCGAGCTCGTAACTTAGCTGATGAAGTGTCGGCAGATGTGATTGCTTTGGCGCAATTGCCTGAGCGTTTGCATAAAGCCGATATAGTGATTAGTTCTACAGCCAGCACTTTGCCTATTATTGGTAAAGGGGTGGTTGAGCAGGCGCTAAAGCAGCGACGTCACAAACCTATGCTATTTATAGATATAGCGGTTCCGCGTGATATAGAAAGCCAAGTTGGGGAGCTAGATGCTGCCTATTTATATTCCGTTGATGACTTACAAACCATTGTAAGCGAGAATATGGCAGCGCGCGAGCAAGCTGCACAGCAAGCGCAAATAATTATTACTGAACGCACCAAAGAATTTGTAATGTGGATGCGTTCACTCGATTCGGTAGATTTAATCCGCCATTATCGAAACGATGTACAAACAATTAAGTCTGAACTTGTAGAGCGTGCTGTTAGTCAGCTCAATACAGGTAAAGATGCAGAAAAAATTATATTAGAGCTCGCCAATAAATTAACCAATCGCTTAATGCACGCGCCTACCCGTGCAATACAAGATGCAGCGAAAAAAGGTGAAGTGGCGCAGCTAAACCAGTTGAAAAAAATGTTAGGTATTGATCAGGAATAACCGTTAAATGAAAGAGTCTGTTTATAATAAATTAGAAACCTTAGTAGAGCGTTACGAAGAAGTACAAGCGCTGCTAAGCGACCCGTCGGTCATTAGTGATCAAAACCGTTTTCGTGCGCTTTCAAAAGAGTATTCTGAGCTTGAAGAGATTGTAAAAACGTTTTTAAACTATAAAGAAACGCAAGACGATTTAGCCAGTGCAGAAGAAATGCTTAAAGATTCTGACCCTGAAATGCGTGAAATGGCGCAAGAAGAATATAAAGAAGCAAAAGCACAAATACTAGTGATTGAAGATCAAATTCAAGTATTAATGTTGCCAAAAGATCCGCGAGATAACAACAACGTGTTTGTTGAAGTACGTGCAGGGACGGGCGGCGATGAAGCGGCTATTTTTGCTGGTGACTTATTTCGTATGTACAGCCGCTACGCAGAAAATAAAAAATGGAAAGTAGAAGTTGTAAGCACCAATGAAGGTGAGCATGGCGGTTACAAAGAAGTTATTGCAAATATCAGTGGCGAAGGCGTTTACGGTCAATTAAAGTTTGAATCAGGCGTACATCGCGTACAACGTGTACCAGAGACTGAATCACAAGGTCGTGTTCATACCTCAGCGTGTACTGTTGCGGTTATGGCAGAAGTACCAGAAGCAGAAGCGATACAAATTAATACAGCAGATTTAAAAGTTGATACATTTCGTGCATCAGGCGCAGGTGGTCAGCACGTAAATAAAACTGATTCTGCTATTCGACTTACACATATACCTACCGGTGTTGTGGTTGAGTGTCAGGATCAGCGTTCGCAGCATAAAAACCGCGCTAAAGCGATGTCAGTACTTGCAGCTCGACTGCAACAAGCTGAAGATGAAAAACGCCATGCGGCAGAAGCCTCTGAACGTCGTGACTTGGTAGGTAGTGGCGATCGTTCTGAGCGTATTCGTACTTATAACTACCCGCAAGGTCGTATTACCGATCACCGTATTAACTTAACACTTTATCGTTTAAACGAAGTGGTAGCCGGTGATTTAAGTGCGATTATTGACCCATTAATGCAAGAGCATCAAGCTGACTTACTTGCGGCCATGGGCGACGAGTAATTGTGGCTCACACTCTTGAACAAGCAATTGCTGCAGGTGCTGACTTATTAGCACTTAGCAGCGAAAGTGCTAAATTAGATGCACAAGTTTTACTTCTTCATATACTTCAAAAACCTCGCAGTTACCTTTTTACTTGGCCAGAACATGCGCTTAGTGATGAGCAACAATCGCAGTTTAATGTATTTATCCAAAGACGTTTAAAAGGTGAGCCCGTAGCCCATATAACTGGGCTGCGTGAATTTTGGAGCTTATCGCTTGAAGTTAACGCAACGACCCTAATACCTCGACCAGATACTGAAACATTAGTCGAGCAAGCACTTGAAATAGCGCTACCCGCTACAGCAAAGGTGCTTGATTTAGGCACTGGTACTGGTGCAATAGCGTTGGCACTGGGTAGTGAAATGCCTAATTGGCAAATTACGGCAGTAGATAGAGTAAGCGATGCAGTTGCACTTGCTACACGTAACCAGCAGCGATTAGCGATTAATAATGTACATGTTAAACAAAGTAACTGGTTTAGTGAGTTGCATGGCGAAAAATTCAATTTAATTGTCACTAACCCTCCTTATATAGAAAGTAGTGATATACATTTAAATCAGGGTGATGTGCGCTTTGAGCCTTTATCGGCATTAGTGGCTGATGATTGCGGAATGTCTGATATTAAACAAATAATTACACAATCACGTGACTATTTGTCATCTAATGGCTATCTTTTAATAGAACACGGTTTTGAGCAAGGTGAAGCTGTTCGTCATTTTTTTGAAAAAATGGCGTTTGTTAATATTAAAACAGTGAAAGACCTTGGTAACAATGACCGTGTAACACTTGCACTGTGGCCCTAGAGAATAATAATTGCCTACTAGTGCGTTAAATAATGCCATGAAGGAATTTCGACTATGATGGGTGATTTTTTATTTTCAGATGAACCAGAAGAAACAATCGATGAGATTGAACACGGTACCTGGAAAGTATTAATCGTTGATGATGAACCTGAAGTTCATGCTGTTACAAAACTAGCACTGAGTGATTTTGAATTTCAAAATAAACGCTTAGAGTTTATTAGTGCTTACTCAGGTGCTGAAGCGAAAGAGCTCATAAAAGAGCATCCAGATGCCGCTATTGTGCTACTTGACGTGGTAATGGAAACCGACGACGCTGGTTTGCAGGTTGCTAAGTTTATTCGTGAAGAAGCTAAAAATAATCATATACGGATTATTTTAAGAACAGGCCAACCTGGCCAGGCACCTGAACGTCAAGTCATTATTAATTATGATATTAACGATTACAAATCGAAAACGGAGCTAACGGCTCAAAAATTATTTACTGTTATTATGTCGAGCCTACGCTCGTATCGGGATATTATTTCGATTGAGCAATCACGCGAAGGGCTTGAGAAAATAATTATAGCGTCTCGTGATATTTTTTCTGCGCATTCAATAGAGCACTTTATTGAAGGCGTTATGCAGCAATTAACATCTTTATTGGGTATTGCTGATCAAGCTATGTATGCCACCACTTTAGTTGCACAAAACCCAGAACATGAAAAAAATAAAAAACTAATAGTTTGCTCTGGCACTGGCGATTTTGAAAAAAGTGAAGGTAAAGAGCTTGATGAGGTATTACAAGCTGAGCAGTTAAGTGCGTGTCATCAGGCGCTTAATGATAAAAGTATTATTTATAAAGATAATTACTTATTTGCGTACTGCAGTAGTGAGTACAATCATAACTCAATGCTGTTCATATCAGGTGTCCCAAAGGATTTAACGGATACTCAGCGTCATTTAATCAAAATATTTTCTCAAAATGTGCAACTTGCCTTTGAAAATGTGCAGCTTCAGTCTGAAATAGAAGCGACACAACAAGAGCTTGTTTATAGGTTAAGTGAAGCAGTAGAGCAGCGCTCAACCGAGACAGGTAATCATGTTAAACGTGTAGCACATATTTGTCATATTTTAGCTGAGGGCTATGGTTTATCTAAACATGATGCAGATTTAGTAAGGTTGGCGTCTCCTCTTCATGATGTAGGTAAAGTGGGTATTCCTGATGCGATTTTAAACAAACCAGCAAAGTTAGAACCTCAAGAATGGGAAGTGATGAAAACCCATACTGATAAAGGCTATACTATTTTAAAAGACTCTCCCCATGAAATTGTGAGTACAGGTGCAATTATTGCAAAAGAGCATCATGAAAAATGGGATGGGTCTGGTTACCCACAAGGTCTAAGCGGAAACGCAATTAATGTATTTGGTCGCATAGTCGCACTTGCTGATGTATACGATGCACTTCGCCATAAACGGTGTTATAAAGAGCCTTGGACATTACAAAATGTGGTTGATGAAATTAATGCTGAAAAAGGCACACATTTTGAACCAAAAATGGTTGAAGTATTTAACGAAAAGCTTGATGAGTTAGAGGCGGTTCTTAGCCGTTTTCCTGATTAAATTTTTATAAAACAGAAGTACAGGGGCATATGGATTATTTAGCAGTAAAGCACTCGCACATGGCAATTGCGATGTTAAGTGTAATATTATTTTATGTTCGCGCTTTTTCGCGAATGGGCAGTGGTAAATTAGCAAAAAATAAAGCGGTAATGATTGGTAGTCACAGTATAGATACTTTATTATTAGTGTCTGCACTTACGCTTATATTTATGGCTAAAATTAATCCGTTTGAACAATATTGGCTATTAGAAAAAATAGTTTTAGTGGTTATATATATTGGTATTGGGGCTAAAAGCGCCCGACAAACAAAAATGGCGGCTAAAGTTGCTTACGTTTTAGTTAACACTGCTGTTATTTTAGCGATAGGTTATTTAGCGACGTCTAAATCAGCTTTTTTGCTTTAAGTAATATCTGACTATTTGAGCTTTATAGTTGTTTTGTAAAGCTCAAATACAACTCCCTCTCAGAAAATATTCAAATACACCTCTATATTGGTATATAGCTTTAAAGTTAGGTAAACTACGCCTTCGTTTTCTAAAATGTTGCAGTATTAATGACTACCCTCGGGTTTGACGAACACGATGAATCTTATCTTGATGATGCTTACGATGAATTTACACCTCCAGCGATTTACCGCTGTATTAAAGCAGAGTCAAAGTGGGACCCTCAGATAGATTTAACACCATGTTATGAAACTTTAACTGACTTTGAACAGCAAATTTCAGCGCTGTGTTTAAAAGTGAGTGATGAGCACGATCGCCTCGAAAAATTATTAGATATGTTTTACAGTGATTGGCTATTTAGTGCATCAGGTTTAAAAGTGCCTGAATATAAATTAAATACATTAAGCTATACGCTTTCTATGCGCAGTGGTTCACCTACAACACTGGCAATTATACTTTGTCATTTTTTACAACAAGCTAACTGTGACGCGAACCTTAGTCTTACCCAAGGTGATGTTGGTGTACATGTGGCGATTAGTGATGAAGAAGGCTACATAATTGAGCCAAGCAGTGGACAACAAAGTTGGTATATTATCCCTGAAAACGCAGATGAAGATGATGGTCAAGAGCAAGAGCCACTAGAACTGATTTTTGATGACGAAGTATATAAGTTATTTTTAGCTCAGCAAAAATGGTCTTTCATTAGCGAAAATAAATTTGGTCATGCTTTAACCTGTGTAGAGATGCTAATGGAGTTAATAGGCGACGACCCGTATGAGAGACGCGACAGAGGTTACTTATTAAATCAGCTCGGTTGCCCTAAAATGGCACGTGATGATTTACAGTTTTTTGTAGATGAGTGTCCGGACGATCCTGCAATAGAGATTATTCAACACCAAATAGAAGAACTAGAAGATAATAATAAAACGCACCATTAAGAATAGGAATAATTATGGTTGAAACTCAAAGCGCATTAATTACAAATGATGCCGTTGTGCTTGGTTTGCTTGCTATTATTTTGGGGGTTATTTTTAAAACCTCAAACAGTGAGCGTCCAGCTTTAAAACGATTTTATAAATACGTACCTGCTTTATTGCTGTGTTACTTTTTACCTTCGTTATTAAATACCTTTGGTATTGTAGATGGTAATAAATCTAATGTTTATTATGTGGCTTCGCGCTACTTACTACCTGCCTGTTTAATACTACTTACCATTAGTATTGATTTAAAAGCGATTATTAACTTAGGCCCTAAAGCACTTATTATGTTTTTAGTGGGTACTTTAGGCATTGTTATTGGTGGGCCATTAGCTATTTTAGTGGTGAGCGCATTTGACCCAAGTATTGTTGGTGGGCATGGCCCAGATGCCGTATGGCGCGGTATGACAACTGTTGCAGGTAGCTGGATTGGCGGCGGTGCTAACCAAGCATCAATGAAAGAAATGTTTGAAGTTGGTGGTGATATATTTTCTGTAATGATTACAGTCGATGTAATTGTCGCTAATATTTGGATGGCTGTTTTATTGTTAATGGCAGCAAATCATAAAAAGATTGATGCAGCGACGGGTGCTGATACAAGCGCAATTGAAGACTTGAAAAAGCGTGTGGAAGAATATCACGCAGAACATGCACGCATTCCGACTCTTAATGATTACATGACGCTGATTGCAATTGCATTTGGTATAACTGGCTTAGCACACTTTTGCGCTGACTTTTTGGGGCCGTACTTTGGCACTACTTATGAATGGGCAAAAGAATACAGCTTAAACAGTAAATTCTTTTGGCTAATTGTTATATCAACAACGATTGGCATAGGCTTATCGTTTACTAAAGTGAGGCAAATAGAAGCGTTTGGCGCTTCAAAAGTAGCTTCTAGCTTTTTATATATTTTGGTTGCATCGATTGGCTTACACATGAATGTAACCGCTATTTTCAATAACCCTGGGCTATTTTTAGTGGGTGCAATTTGGATGTTAGTGCATGCAAGCATTATGTTAATTGTGGCTAAACTGATTAAAGCACCGTTATTTTATATGGCAGTGGGTTCTCAGGCTAATGTGGGCGGCGCAGCGTCAGCACCTGTTGTAGCATCAGCGTTTCATCCGTCATTAGCGCCTGTTGGTGTCTTGTTAGCTGTACTAGGCTACGGTGTGGGTACTTATATGGCTTATATTTGTGGATTAATGATGCAAGCAGTTGCACCTTAAGGAATTTAAATGAAAGACCAAATTATTAAAATTAATGAAATTGAACTTGCAAACAACAAACCGTTTGTATTGTTTGGTGGTATTAACGTATTAGAATCTCGCGATTTAGCAATGCGTGTTGCAGAGCATTACGTAGAAGTTACGACGAAACTAAATATTCCTTATGTATTTAAGGCCTCATTTGATAAAGCTAATCGCTCTTCAATCAATTCGTACCGTGGTCCAGGTATGGAAGAAGGTTTAAAAATATTCGAAGAAATTAAAAACACGTTTAAAATTCCACTAATTACTGACGTACATGAACCGCATCAGGCTGCACCTGTTGCAGAAGTTGTTGATGTAATTCAGTTACCTGCTTTTTTGGCGCGTCAAACAGATTTAGTTGTGGCGATGGCTAAAACAGGTGCAATTATTAATGTGAAAAAACCACAGTTTTTAGCGCCACATGAAATGCGTCATATCATTACTAAATTTAATGAAGCTGGTAATAACAACGTAGCTCTTTGTGAGCGTGGTTCTAGCTTTGGTTACAACAACCTTGTGGTTGATATGCTGGGTATGGATGACATGAAGGCAATGGCACCTGTTATTTTTGATGCAACACACGCGCTACAACGCCCTGGTGGACGAGCTGACTCTGCTGATGGTCGTCGTGCACAAGCTGCAGAGCTTGCGCGCAGTGGTATGGCGTTGGGTATTGCTGGTTTATTTATCGAAGCGCATCCAAATCCTAACGAAGCTAAATGTGATGGCCCATGTGCGCTAGCGCTTAGCAAGTTAGAAGGCTACTTAACGCAAATGAAAGCGGTTGATGATTTAATTAAAAGTTTTGCTCCACTTGATACAAGTGCAAGCGATTTATAATTAAGCATGATTTTTATTAAAAAGCGACTCAGGTCGCTTTTATTATGCCTTTAATATACACAAACTTATATGATGTATATAATCTCACGCATAAGAAAAACTAATTCTAAGCTTGGTTATTATGTCAAGACGGGTACCTCCATTAAACGCATTAAAAGCCTTTGAAGCGGCTGCACGCCATTTAAGCTTTACAAAAGCTGCAGAAGAGCTTTATGTAACGCAGGCGGCAGTAAGTCATCAAATAAAAACTCTTGAAGAGCATTTAGGGCTGAAGTTGTTTTTACGTAAAAACCGCTCTTTATTATTAACTGAAGAAGGCCAAGGCTATTTTTTAGATATTAAAGAGATTTTTACTCAGCTTATTGATGCAACTGAAAAGCTATTAGCTCGTGGCGCTAAGGGCTCACTAACGGTAAGCCTAACCCCTAGTTTTGCTATTCAGTGGTTAGTGCCTCGTTTGAGTTTGTTTAATGAGTTACATCCAGAGATAGATGTTCGAATAAAAGCACAAGACCAAGATGAAAACTCACTCACTGATGACGTAGATATTGCTATTTATTATGGAAGGGGTCATTGGAATGGCGTACAAGCGTACAAGCTTCATACCGAATATTTAGTACCACTTTGTAGTCCTATGTTATTAAGCGGATTAAAGCCGCTTGATCAACCTAGTGATTTAGCGCATCACACACTATTACACGACACTACACGTAAAAACTGGAAAACGTGGATGAAAACCGCAGGCGTGCGTAACATCCAGGTAAATCAAGGGCCTATATTTAGCCACTCCTCTATGGTGTTACAAGCAGCTGTACATGGACAAGGTGTGGCAATCGGCAATAGTGTATTAGCTAAACCCGACATAGACGCAGGGCGTTTGGTAATTCCGTTTAATCATAGCCTAGAGAGTAAAAATGCGTATTACTTAGTGCTTCGTGAGTCGCAAACAGAGCTTGGTAAAATAGTTTCGTTTAAAGAGTGGATGCTGAGCTTAGTAGAGCATGAGCAAGAACATGAGTATTAATAATGATTGAATGGTTTAAAAGCACGGAGCAACCTGCAATAGCACAGTTTATATTTGCACATGGCGCAGGTGCTGGTAGCGATTCTGACTTTATGCAGCACATGGCAAAATTAATAAGCGAGCAGGGTGTTGATGTTGGTTTATTTGATTTTGAATATATGCAAATCGCTAAAAAAACTAATAAACGCAGGCCTCCTGAGCGAGCACCAAAGTTACTTATTTATTATGAACGAGTGCTAACGAATGCGCAGCCAGATTTACCGTTGTTTATAGGCGGTAAATCGATGGGCGGTCGCATGGCATCAATGCTTGCATGTAGCACAGAGCAAAGCCTTTCAGGTGTTATAGCATTTGGTTATCCATTTCATCCGCCGGGTAAGCCAGAAAAATTACGCACCGATCATTTTGCTGATATTGTTTGCCCTTTTTTAGTATTACAGGGCGAGCGAGATACATTTGGTACACGTGAAGAACTTCTTACTATGAAAATGCCAAAGCAGCCTTTGTTTACTTGGCTGAGTGATGGCGATCACTCATTAAAACCACGTAAAAAAAGTGGCGTAACTGAACTGCAAAATAGAGAAACAGCAGCGTTAAGTGCTGTTGAATTTATTAAGCAACAAATTGAGATACGTTAAGACTCGAGCAGGGGGTTAGATGATTAAATTATTTTTAATGACCGGTAGTATTTTTTGTATGCTTTCGGTGATGTTAGGTGCATTTGCTGCCCATGGTTTAAAAAGCCGCTTATCGGAGTATTCATTAGGCGTTTTTAAAACGGCTGCTGAGTATCAAATGGTACATGGACTTGCACTTATTGCGGTGGCTATTTTAATTAAATGGGGCATAAACCTGAGTTGGGCTGGTGGCTTTTTTATAATGGGCACACTACTTTTTAGTGGTAGTTTATATTTACTCGCTCTAACAGGAATGAAGTGGCTTGGGCCTATAACACCGCTTGGTGGGTTGTGCTTTATTATTGGTTGGATTGTTATTTTAGTGCAAGTTGCACGATTTAAGTTTTAAAGAGTTTAAGGGTTAATATGTCTAGTGTTGTGATTTTTTGTCGTAGTGGTTTTGAAAACGATGCCGCTGCTGAAATAACGTTTCATGCTGCAGAGCAAGGTTTTGCAGGGTATGTAAAAGCAAAACCAAATACAGGTTATGTTGTTTACGAATGTTTTGAAGCGCATCACAGCGATGAAATAATCAAAAAAGTTGATTTTAAAAACATGGTGTTTGCACGTCAATGGTTTGCCGGCACATTACTTGAAAACATGCCAGTAGAGGACCGTGTGAGCGCAGTAGTTGAAGCTGCTAAAGATTTTACATTGTGCTCAGAACTGCGCGTTGAAACGCCAGACACAAACGAAGGCAAAGAGCTTTTAACGTTCTGTAAAAAAATCTCAACACCGCTTAAAAAAGCCCTCGAAAAACAAAATACTGTACTACGTGAGCCAAAAGCAAATCGCCCAGTAATGCATGTCATGTTTTTAACAAACAATACGGCTTATGTTGGTTACTCGTATAGCTTTAATAATTCTCCATTTTTCATGGGTATTTTGCGCCTTCGTATGCCAAGCGATGCACCGAGTCGCTCAACGTTAAAACTCGATGAAGCATTTAACGTATTTATACCTGAGCAACAACGCGAGTCACGCGTAGCTGCCGGTATGCGCAGTGTTGATTTAGGTGCATGCCCTGGTGGTTGGACTTATCAGCTTGTACGCCGTGGTATGTTTGTAAGTGCGATTGATAACGGCCCAATGAATGACGATTTAATGCAAACTGGGCAAGTTAAACATTTTAGAGCCGACGGTTTTAAATATCGCCCAGAAAAAAGAAATATTACTTGGTTAGTGTGCGATATGGTGGAAAAACCGACCAAAGTGACTACGCTAATGATTGACTGGGCAGTAAATGCATACGCAAAAGAGTTTATATTTAACTTAAAGCTGCCTATGAAAAAACGCTTTGATAGTGTTTATGAATGTCTTTCGATGATCAGAAAAGAGCTTGAGAAACAATGTATCAATTACGAGTTGCAAGCTAAACATCTATATCATGATCGTGAGGAAATAACCGTTCATTTAAACGTTACTAAGGTGCCACAAAATTTGTATAGTTAATATGTAGAGGCTAAAAGTGGTAAAAAACAATATTAATAAATGGCTAAATTTACTTTTTTTATCACTTTTAATCACAGGCTGTGGCGGGGGAGGCGAAAGTAGTGATACAACTACGGCCCCTGGTAACGCTGCGCCCAGTGTTACGCTTTCGGTTAGCAGTAACGTTATTACTTCTAATCAATCATTTACTATTACAGCGCTTGCAAGTGATAGCGACGGACAAATTGCCAGCTATCAATGGCAACAACTTAGCGGGCCTGAGTTTACGTTTACCTCTAACGGTAACACGCTTACAGCCACTGCACCTAGTGTAACAACCGATACGACCTTTAGCTTTTCGGTTACAGTTACTGACAACTCAGGTGCTACTGCACAACAAGTTTTTTCAGGCACTATCACCTCTCAAAATAATGCTCCTACAGTTAATATAACAGGCCCAAGTAGTGCACTTGCCAGCACACAAGTTAGTTTAGTTGCTAACGCTCAAGATACAGATGGCACTATAAGTAATATTAATTGGATTCAGTCTGCTGGGGACAATGTTGAGTTTTCACAAACTGATGGAGTCCTTAGTTTTACCGCCCCTAATGTATCTGAAAATACAACACTAGGTTTTAGCGTAACCGTAACTGACAATGCAGGTAAAAGCGCTCAAGCGAGTAAAACGGTTTTAATTAATCAAGTAAATAGCGCGCCAACAGTCATTGTTACAGGCCCTGAAGAAGCTGAAAAAGGTGACAGTGTAACCTTAGTTGCAGATGCACAAGACAGCGATGGTAGTATTAATAGCATAACTTGGCAGCAAATAAGTGGTCCTGTAGTTGAACTTACTCAAACACAAACAAGCATTAGTTTTAATGCGCCCACTGTTGCACAAAATACCAATGTTACATTTGTGGTTACTGTAACCGATGACGATAACGCTACAAATAGCGCTCAAAAAACAGTTGTAGTATTAGCACCAAACAATCCACCAACTGCAGATGATGTAAGTATTAGCGTGCAATATAATCAAGCCACAGAATTTAGTTTAGTAGTTAGCGATGCTGATAACGATACGGTTCAGATTGATTTTGGTGATGATTTAAATGGTGCACAAATTAGTGTTATTGATGCACAAGCCTTACTTTTTAGCTACACGCCTCCTGCAAACAGTATTACTTCACAAAGCTATACGTTAACTGCGTCTGATTCAAAAGACACAACCGAATTTACCCTGAATATTACTGTGGTTGATTCAACGCCCGCTACAATTAGTAATGTAACACCCCAAAGTAATAATGACCCAGTTCTTGTAGATAGCCCTGTTAGTATTACATTTTCAGATATTATGCTAACGAGCACTTTAGCAGTTAATTCTAGTAGTGGTGTTTGTACAGGAAGCGTACAAGTGTCGGCAGATAATTTTACTACTTGCTTGGCCTTAAATATTGAAAGTTTGTCGGGTACTACTAGTGACACAAGTACTTATTTTCATACTGTAAATGTAAGCGCAAGCTTTAATGAAGATACCCAATATATTGTCCGTGTTACAGCTGATTTAACTAATTTTGATGATACGGCCATTGAAACGCAAACCGCTACTTCTTTTACTACCTCTAGCCAAGATATAAAAATAACTGAAGTTTCTTCTGTGCAATTTAGTAACGACTTACCTTGGATTGAAATTTATAACGGCACAGGGGCTGCTGTAAACTTACAGAGTTACTCGCTTAAAACCCGCAGTATTAATATGATTAATAGCTCGACTAGTGCAGAGACAACTTTTTCACTGCCCAATAAAGAGCTTGAAAATGGTGAGTACCTTATTTTACAAAGCAAGTTTGGAGATGATTTTTTAGTCAGTGCATCAGTTAACAACCCTAAAATAGCGCTTGTGGGTAATGCTAGTGATGAAATTAGACCTTATTGGTACATAAACGGTTTTGTAGAATTACTTAATAGTGCAGGTACACAAACAATCGACTTTGTAAAATTTGGTAACTCAGTACAAGAACCAGTAACGCCATCACAATGGCAAGGTGGTAACGCAGAGCAAATCAACTCCGAGCAAGGAGGCAGCTTAAAGCGCGAGCTTAATGCGACAGACACTAATCAAAGTACTGATTGGAGTTATTCTGTGTTTAACACACCCGCTGGGCCAAACAATATAAATTGCACAATAGATGATGATGAGGATGGTATTCCTGATTGCGCTGAGCAACAGGGTACAACATTCGCGGGTTTACCACTTTATGAGTGGGGGGCGCGTACCTCACAAAAAGATATATTTATTGAAGTTGATTATATGGACAGCACTGATGTAGGTATTACTCCACATCGAATCGCACTTGAAAAAGTAGCCACTGTTTTTGCAGAAAAAGGCTATACAGTCCACTTTGACGTAGGTGATTTGTTTGATCAAAATACAAATACAGCACCGCAAAACTTTGATTTAGGTGGCGGAAATCTTGTCCCTTTTAACAGCTATACCCCGTTTGAATACGATTTAAGTAGCCCTAATTTATTTGCTTATAAAATGGAATTTAGCGATATAACTCGCAGGCCCATTTTCCATTATTTATTAATGGCAAGTAGTGGTAACGAAGACGGTAGTATTAGTGGGTCGGGTATTGCTGAGATAAGCGGTAATGATTTAATGGTAACTATGGGAGGCTGGGGTTTAACGCTTGATACGCAAGTAGCAACCAATGTAACTTATAATTATCAAGCATCAACAATATTTCATGAGTTAGGTCATAACTTAGGTTTATACCATGGCGGTGATGAGGAGGTTAATTTTAAGCCTAACCACCTCAGCTCCATGAATTATTTATATCAATTAGCGGGTTTATCAACAATAGGTAATAACGAAGGCGATCGTTACTATGAGCGTTTTTACCCAGGCAATGCTAGTTGCGATATTGCACCAAATACTAATAGTCATTTAGGCTCTACGGATGATTTTATTATTGATTATTCAAATGGTAGTTCAGCAGATTTAAATGAAAGCACCATACTTGAAATACAGGGGTTAAATAGAAATAGCTCACTACCAGTTGATTTTAATTGTAATGCAATTTACACCGAAAGCTTAACCAGCTTTGATACTAACCAAGATAATACAATATCAATACTGAGTGATGTAGATGAGTGGAGCATGCTTAATTTACAGTTTTATATGCAAAGTGCAGGTAATCGATTTGGCGTGCCAAATACAAATAACAGTAAGGTGCATAATTTACAAAGCTCGCCTACTAATATTGAAACGCTGCCCAGTTATATAAAAGAAGCACAGCCTAGTAGTGCAATTATTGCTGAGTTAAAAGCAATTAAAGAGCAATAGTATGAAGCCAATGCTAAGCACTAAGTTTATTATCTTGAGTAGTTTTTTTAGCTTACTAATAGCGTGTAGCGATACTAACAATGCACGTGAGTGGTTACTAAAAAATGATAATTTGTATTATAAAAATACAGCTGTTGACTGGCGAATTGAATCAGTAAAGGACTGTAATACATGCGTTATAAGCCAAGATGTTGTTTATCAGCCTGAAGGTATTAGTCGTTATAATACGTTAATGCAGAGTCAGAATTGGGTCGCGGTACATGAACTAAGTAAAATCAATGTCATTCGTTTAAAGATGCCAGACCAAACACCTTATTTATACGTAGAGCGTGTAAAAGGTCAAATACTAAAGCTGTTTGATCAGCAGCAAAACTACAGTATAAAAATTGGTGAAGTTACAGCCGTTAATATTAATAATCAGCGCTTTAGTATTTTGATTAAAAAATTTGAAGAAGTAGATAAACAAAGCGATGCATTACCAAGGCGTGCATCGCTTGAGTTTATTGCTTTAAAAATAGATTAAAAAAAGCACCTTAGGTGCTTTTTAATCTAGAATGCGGTGTCCTTCGAATATTGAAAAGTCAGCAACCTTTTAATTAACTGCGATATTTTGGACGATAGTTATCTACCCATAAACGTGTTGCACCGCACACTGCGACTGGCATAACTATTAAGTTTATAAAAGGGATAGCAGTTAACAACATAACAGCAAAACCAAATCCGTATGACAAACCTTGCTTAGATTTTAAATCGTCTTTCATTTGCTTAAAGTCAATTTTATGATTATCAAACGCATAGTCTTCGTATTGAACTGCGTACATCCAACAAGTAAATAACACCCATAGTATTTGACCAATGACCGGTAAAACCCATAACAATATAAAAAAGCCAATTGCGCGAGGAAGGTAGTAGCATAGTTTTGTCCACTCACGGGCAAGCATGCGAGGTATATCTTTAACTAGTTCGGCAAAGCCGTCATCGTTAATTTTTTGACCTGTTAGGTAAAGCTCAACTTTTTCACTCAAGAGCGCATTGAAAGGGGCTGCAATAAAATTAGTGATAACTGTAAAGAGCATACTATAGCTAAACAAAACAACTAATACGGCAATAGGCCACATTAGCCACTCTAACCAGCTTAACCACTCGGGGAGCATGTTGTTTATGTAGCTAAAACTATCACTTAACCAGCCAACTAAAAAAAACAGCGAGCTACCAAACAGCAAAATATTAATCAATAGCGGAATAAGGACAAAACGCTTTAGCCCTTTTTGGCTAATTAATTTAAACCCCGAAAAAAAGTATTCCATACCTTGTGTGATCTGCACTGTAACCTCAAAAAATATTTACCATTACTTATAGTATAAATAGCTTAAAAATTTTGAACAGTACTTTTAAGTAACAAAGTGTTAGCTTTAATATTGTGGTTTTGTTTATATAGTAACAATAGGTGTTCAGTAATATGCAACTATGATTATTTAAGACAGGCCCGATTATTTTTTGCCAATAAAATAAAAAACTTACTAATCATGACTATACTGAACTTTACTGCGTAAGAAAAAAGCGCTTGATTAAAGCTTTTGTTGTTTCAATGTGTATAAATAATACGGGTAAAGGAAAATGGGTACGGATAGGTTAAAAAAGTTATTATCTCACCAGCAAGGCATTTTATCTAAAATTGCATTAGGGGTACCTTTAACTGAGGTGCTTACTGAAATTTGTTCATCAATCGAGCAGATTATTGATGATGAATCCGCTAGGTGTTCAATCTTATCAGTTAAAGGCCAGCAGCTTTTTCATTGCGCAGCTCCTAATATTCATCCAGAGTACTGTAGTTTGCTTAATGGAGTCTATATAGGGCCAAAAGTGGGCTCATGTGGTACTACTGCATTTTCGAAATCGCGCACTATTGTTGAAAATATCGAAACTTCACCGCTGTGGGAGGACTTTAAAGACTTAGCACTAAAGTTTGGTCTTAAGTCATGTTGGTCAACGCCTATTTTTTCAACTCAAGCCGATTTATTAGGCACCTTTGCTATCTATCACAGCACTCCTAAATCACCATCAAAGCAAGATTTAGAGTTAATCGATTTTTTTGTGCACTTTTCTAGTATCGCTCTTGAAAAAAGTAACGAATTTAACAAAGCAAAACAGCTTCTCGCGAATTTACAGCAAAGTAATGAAAAGTTTAAAGCCTTCACTAAGGTAATGCCCGATCTCATTCTTATTTTAAGTGAAGAGGGAATTTATACCGATGTGTATGGTACTTCTAATGAGTTACTGCTTGATTCAAGCAAGGACCTTATTGGTCAAAGTGTTAAGGATCTGCTCTCCCAAGACGATTCACAAATGATAATGGACGTTATTAAAAAAACACTCTCGACTAACGAGACGCAAATTTTTGAATATGAATTAGCTGTACCAAAGGGCAATATAGTTTTTGAAGGCAGGGCTGCTGCATTAGATCATTACCACCCCAATAGTCCTACAAAAAGGCACGTAGTATGGATGGCCAGAGATATTTCAATAAAGAAAAAGGCCGAACAAGAAGTACATAAGCTTGCCTTTTACGACCCATTAACGAATCTTCCAAATAGAAGAATGCTTAGCGACAAATTAAGCATGTGTGTGGAGAGTGTTAAGCGTGATAAAAATATAGGGGCGTTATTATTTTTAGACCTAGATAATTTTAAGCGTATTAATGATTCACTTGGGCACAGTGCGGGTGATGAAGCACTTGTGGAATTATCAAAAAGGTTAAGCGCAATAATAAAAGGCTCTGATACGTTGGCCAGAGCGGGTGGCGATGAGTTTATTATTTTACTAAAACACGTTGGAGAAAATGCACAGCAGGCGAGCATCGAGTGCAAAATAGTAGCCAAAGAGATTCAAAGAGCTTTTCATGATAAATTTGAAGTGGGCAACCTTGCATTTCAAGTAAGCTGCAGCATAGGTATTTGTCTAATTGATAGCGTAAATGCGCAGGCAGGCAATATATTAAAATTTGCAGACACGGCTATGTATCGTTCTAAAAATAAAGGGGGGAATAGCAGTAGCTTTTACGATCCAGCCTTACAAACACTGCTTGAAAAACAAACTGAACTAGAAACCGATATAGTCAGAGCGATTGCATCTGATGAGTTTTGTGCTTATTTTCAGCCTCAGATAAATACGTATGGTGATGTTATTGGTGCTGAAGCACTCATTAGGTGGAACCATCCTCAAAAAGGGTTAATAGCGGCAAACGAATTTATACCAATTGCAGAGCAATACGGGCTTATTCAAAAACTACAAAATATTGTTTTACATGATATATGTATTTTAATAAACGAACTTAAAGCAGATAACATAATAGACGACTCGTTTAGTGTTTCAATTAATATTAGTCAAAGCCAGTTTAATTCATCAAATTTAAAAGGAGAGCTGTTTAGCACTATCAATAAATTTGATATTCGGGCACAGCAAATTAAGTTAGAAATAACTGAGTCAATGCTCTCAAGCGATATAGATTATACAATTAGGCAAATGAAAGAACTCATTGCCGCTGGCTTTTTATTTTCGATTGATGATTTCGGAACCGGTTACTCCTGCTTAGCGTACTTAAGTGCGTTTCCTGTTAAAGAATTAAAAATAGATAAAAGCTTTATTGATAAAATTTTAGATAGCACGGTTGGCTTTAATATTGCGCAAACAATTATCAGCCTAGGAAAAAGCTTAAACTTAGAGGTAGTTGCTGAGGGCGTAGAAACAACAGAACAATATGACTTACTTAAAAAAATGAATATTGACGCCATGCAAGGCTACTTAATTGCAAGGCCGATGGATAAAGAAGGCTATGCAAAATGGCATAGCGCTAATACTAATGCGCAATAATACTTGAACACTACTATTTATTAATTAGTAATAATTTAGCAAAATTTACACACTTGCTAGGCCACTTTTGCTCTTTTAGCTGGTGAAATGTCATAACCCATATGCTAAATAAGGAGTAAAGATTTTTTAATTAAACAATGCTAAGCTATGACCGCTTAAATATATTATTTAAAGCTTAATAAACTTATAACAATGAATGGAAGCTTTATGCAGTTAGTCGATTTGAACCCGAATGATCCCGACGTGGTAAATGTATTTGATGATATAGACCGACTTATAAATTCTTTATATCCTGTGGCTACCGCACAGTCTCTGGAGTTAAACGAATTAACCTTACCTAATGTGTACGCTATTGGTTTAAAAACTGAAGAAGGTATTATTGCCTGCGGTGCGATTGTAGAGAAATTTGATACCCAGCCTTACGGCGAAATAAGACGTTTATATGTAAAACCAAGTCATCGTGGTAAAGGGCTATCAAGACGTATTATGCAGATTTTATTGCATCAAGCTGGCGAAAAACAAATCCCGTTAATACGCTTAGAAACAGGCCCAAAACAAATAAAATCAATCAATTTATATGAAAATTTAGGCTTTAAACGCTGTAGCAGTTTTGGCTCATATGTAGATAATCCACAAAGTGTTTTTATGGAATTAGGGCTTAGTAAATAAGTTCATTAACGCTGCGACATATTAAAGCTTAATGTGTCGTAAATATCTGCCTTCATTATTATCTTGTAATAAAAGTCATACTCAAACTAGTAACTATAAAAGCAGCTTTTATAGTGATGCAAAAATACTTCACTGTTTTTAACACCTGTCTTCGTATAAAATCTGCCTCGATAATTAGTGACTAACTTACAAAGCGAGAATTTTTATCTTTTCTAAAAGTAGCAATAAACAAATGAGCGAAATAACAGTAGTAACCCACAATGGTAATTTTCATGCAGATGACGTTTTTAGTATTGCGGTACTTAAACATGTTTTGCCAACGTTTAAATTGGTACGCACACGCGATAAAGCACTTATAGAAAGTGCCGACTACGTAATAGATGTAGGTGGGGAATACGATCCTGAAACTAATCGCTTTGATCATCATCAACGTGGTGGTGCAGGCGAGCGAGAAAATGGCATTCCTTTTTCATCATTTGGTTTAGTGTGGAAAAAATACGGCTTAGCACTGTGTGATGATAACCAGGCCGTTGCTGATAGAGTGGATTCAGGCTTAGTTTCAACTATTGACGCCATTGATTGTGGTCATGTTGAAGGTGTATCAAAAGGGATAAGCTTGAGCCAAACAATTTCAATGTTTAACCCTACATGGGAAGAAGAAAGTAACTTTGATACCTGTTTTGATGAAGCCGTTGAATTTGCAGCTCGCATGCTTATTCGTTTTATCGCCTCAGCTCACGGTAGTGTTAATGCAAAAGAGATTGTCGCCAGAGCAATTGAAAATGCAGACGATGCCAGAGTAATCGTGCTTGAAAAGTACACACCGTGGAAAAAAACAGTGCATATTTTATCAAGTGAGGCGCTATACATGGTTTACCCATCACATTCTGGGCAATGGATATTACAAACAGTACCCGTTGAGCCTGGCTCGTTTGAAGATAGAAAACCGCTTCCTAAAGCATGGTCTGGTTTATCTGATCAAGCGTTCGTAGATGAAACAGGTATTGATGACGCAGTGTTTTGCCATAATGGCTTATTTATAGCGGGCACTAAGTCGTTTGAAAGCACAATGAAACTTGCCACCATGGCGCTTAGCGAATAAAAACGCAGATTCATAACGAATACTAAGCATAACAATTTGTATTGATTGTTATGCTTGTTATTTTTGCGCGGAGCATTATGTTTGAATTAAAAACAATCGCACTTTTTATTATTACAGCCTTAGCTGAAATAGTGGGGTGCTATTTGCCCTACCTTTGGCTAAAACAAGATAAAAGCATTTTACTTTTAATTCCTGCGGCTTTAAGTTTGGCACTATTTGCATGGTTGCTATCTTTACACCCTACTGCTGCCGGACGTGTATATGCAGCTTATGGCGGCGTATATATTTGCGTTGCGCTATTATGGTTATGGGTTGTAGATGGCGTAAAGCTTACTATGTGGGATATTATCGGTGGTCTAGTTGCACTGCTAGGTATGGCAATAATTATGTTCGCCCCAAAAAGTGCATAACTAGCTTATACTCAATTAATCGAATTCGCCTATACACTACTGCAACTTCCCACTTTCAATACCACAGGCAATACCTAACGCTACATATGCGCCAAGTAATGATTGAAACTGGTGGATGTATGCTAAGCGTTTTTGACGTGCAGTTTTTATTCACTTTGCAGAATACATAGGTAATACTTGGTCACAACACGTTGGCTAAATAGCAGTAATTTGAGGTGTTGAGAACACCTTACTCTAATCCATCAAAAGTAAATTTTATAAACAAAGTAACTCAAGATGAATTTTATTGAATGAGCTAACTCATTTTTGCTAATAAAATTTATAATGAGTCATTTAAAAACAGCCATTTTTTACAACTTTTCTTATCTTTAAAAATCATCAAAGTCCTGTTTTATATATGCTAGCGGGCAATAGTTGTTTGGTTATTTTTTTTACCATCAAAAATCACTCGTTACGAGCAAAAATACTTGTTGGACTTGAATCTCTATTTTTCTTTTAATGCGCGGCACTAGCCGAGCCGGCATTAATTAAACAAAAGAGAAAGATAAATGAAAGAGACAACATCACTAGAACAAGCTCGTACGAGCTACAATGTTCGTCATTGGAGCCAAGGTTTTTTTGGTATTAATGATCAAGGTGATGTGTATGTTGCGCCCAAGGCTCATGCACCAGAGCAAACCATTGCATTAACAGATATCGCAAAGCAACTACAAGATAAAGGTTTAAGCTTACCTGCTTTAGTTCGTTTTCCGCAAATTTTACACCATCGTGTACACAGCTTATGCGGCGCATTTAATACTGCGATTGAAAACTATGGTTACCCTAAAGACTATCTATTAGTTTACCCGATAAAAGTAAACCAACAACGTGAAGTGGTTGAAGAAATAGTAGCAAGCCAAGCACAAGTAGAAAAAAAGCAACTTGGTTTAGAGGCAGGCAGCAAGCCAGAACTACTCACAGTATTAGCATTAGCTGAAAAAACCAGCGCTGTTATTGTATGTAATGGCTACAAAGATAAAGAATACGTACGTTTAGCACTTATTGGCGAAAAGCTAGGTCATAAAGTGTATATCGTACTTGAAAAGCTTTCTGAGCTAGACATGGTCCTTAGCCAAGCAAAAGAGCTTAACGTAAAACCACGCATTGGTATTCGTGTACGTTTAGCGTCGCAAGGTAAAGGTAAGTGGCAAGCGAGTGGTGGCGAAAAATCAAAATTTGGTTTATCCGCATCGCAAGTTTTACATGTAGTTAATCGTTTAAAAGGCGCAAACCAGCTTGATTTATTGCAGCTTGTGCATTTTCACTTAGGGTCACAAATGGCGAACATTCGTGACGTACGTTTAGGTGTAAGCGAAGCTGCGCGTTTTTACTGTGAGCTACGTAAACTAGGCGCAGAAATTGATTGTCTTGATGTAGGCGGTGGTTTAGCTGTTGATTACGACGGCACGCGTAGCCAATCGCATAACTCTATGAATTACAGCTTAGCTGAATATGCGAATAACATTGTGTACACCATTGGCGATACATGTAAGCAATATGAGCAACCAATGCCGACTATTATTTCTGAGTCGGGTCGTGCGCTTACGGCGCATCATGCTGTGCTTATTTCTAATGTTATTGGTACTGAAAGTTACACGCCAGAAGAGTTAGTAGCGCCAGCGGCAGATGCACCACTTTTATTAAAAAACATGTGGGCATCGTTTGTACAATTAACTGATTTAACGGATGACCGTGCATTAATTGAAATTTATCACGACAGCCAAGGTGATTTAGCTGAAGCGCATAACCAATTTGCACTCGGTTTATTAGACTTAGCGCAGCGTGCGTGGGCTGAACAAATTAATATTCGTATTTGTTATGAACTTAACAAGCACATGGATAACAAAAACCGTTTTCATCGTCCTATTATTGACGAGTTAAACGTACGTTTAGCCGATAAGTTTTTTGTAAACTTTTCGTTATTTCAATCGCTTCCAGATGCATGGGGCATTGATCAAGTGTTTCCGGTATTGCCATTAAGTGGCTTAACTGAAGCACCAAAAAAACGTGCTGTATTACTTGATATAACCTGTGATTCAGATGGCGCACTTGAGCATTACGTAGATGGACAAGGTATTGAAAGCACATTACCTGTACCAGAATTTAGTGCCGATAAACCTTATTTAATGGGCTTTTTCTTGGTGGGCGCTTATCAAGAAATTTTAGGTGATATGCATAACCTGTTTGGCGATACGCACAGCGCAATTGTTAATATGGATGAGCAAGGCGTTGCAAGTATTACCGAGATAAACCAAGGTGACACTGTTGCCGATATGATGCGCTATGTACATTTAGATGTTGAAAGTTTTCAGCAATCATACGAGCAGTTAGTAAGCACTAAAATTGAAAAACACGAACAGCAAAGCGTTTTAGACGAGTTGCAAAGCGGCCTTGATGGCTACACTTATTTAGAAGAGTTATAAGCAATGTCAACTTTGTTTGGTCACGCAGATCACTCATTGTACTCAAATGGGATGACGTTTTTACGTCGTCCTATGGTGCAAAACATTAATGCAATTGATGCAGACGTAGTGGTTTTAGGCTTACCATTTGATTTAGCGACCTCGGGCCGCCCTGGTGCGCGCTTAGGCCCTGATGCAATTCGTCGTGCATCGGTTCATTTAGCATGGGAAGACACTAAATACCCGTGGACTTTCCCGCTGTTTGAGCGCTTAAAAGTGGCAGACGCAGGGGACTTTACTTACCCTGTTGGCGATCCTGAGTATTTTACTGCGCAACTAGAAATGGCTGCTGATCAAATACTTCGCCAAGGTAAAACACTATTAGGTTTAGGGGGCGATCACTTTGTAACGCTTCCGCTATTACGTGCTCACGCAAAAATACATGGCAAAATGGCGTTAGTACATTTTGATGCGCACACCGATACCTATAGCAATGGCTCGCGTTTTGATCACGGCACTATGTTTTATCATGCACCAATGGAAGGGCTGATTGATGTTGAGCACAGTATACAAATAGGTATTCGTACCGACTTTGATCAAAGTAAACATGAGTTTGCTGTGATTGATGCAATGCAAGCCAACGATTTACATGCTAATGATATTGCAGCGCAAATACTTGAGCGAGTAGGTGACCTACCTGTTTACTTAACGTTTGATATAGATTGTTTAGACCCTGCGTTTGCGCCTGGTACAGGCACTCCTGTGTGTGGTGGTTTAACGTCAGATAAAGTACTTAAAGTACTGCGTGCGCTAAAAGGCATAAACATGGTGGGTATGGATGTGGTAGAAGTATCACCTTCGTACGACCAAAGTGAGCTTACCGCAATTGCTGCAGCAACCATTGCGAGCGAATTACTGCATTTGTGGACGCATAAAAATAAGTACTAATTTTATAAATTTTGTACTACAAAAAAGGGTATGCATTTGCATACCCTTTTTTATTTAGAGGTATCGATTATTCAACTGCTCAATTTCTTTTAACCAAATAACGCTTAGCCCAATAAGCGGCAGGTTAGTAGTTACAGGGTTAAATGCTTCAATAAGCAATTGTGGCTGCATTACAACTACAGCAAGTAAAAGCCCCATAAGTGCCAATATATTTAAAGCTACCAAATGCTTATGTTTATAAAACACAAATAAACACAAGCCAAATATAATTTCGCCAACACCCGCCGAACGTGTAATTAAATCAGACACTTCGGCTGAAAAACCAGCACTGCCAGTCATTAATTTTTCAAGTGGTGCTACGTGATAAAGCTTTGGGAAAAAGCCGTGATATATCCAACTTAAACTCACTATGTAGCGAGCAAGTTGAATATAACCGCGATTATTTCCTAGCATTGTCAATACGCTCTTGTGCACTTGGGTGGCTAGATAAGTACTCTAATAAGTCATTTACTTTTTCTAGGTGTTCGTTTTCGCTGGTATGGCTTTCTTGCAGCGCTTCTATTGCATCAGCAAAGTCATTACTCGAATACCCAAGCGATTCTAATTGGGTGAGTGCAAAGCTATCTGCCTCGCGTTCCATATCTCGTGAAAACCCTTGCTGAGCAAACGATGCACCCGTACCTAATGCAACCTCTGCAACTCCCTCTAAATCACCAAATACAACTGCTAGTACAATCGTACTTGCGGCAGATTGTGCTGTAATACGTACGCTATGCTGGTGGACTACATGGCCCATTTCGTGTAGCAATACCGCTTTTAGTGCATTGGGTTTATCGGCAAGTAAATTTGCTAAATCATCGGTTACCACGATACGGCCATGGGGTAGTGCAAACGCGTTAGCACCAAAGCTGTCTGATTTATAAAACGATAACCTATAAACCGATTGATCAAGCGATAACGCATTAAGCATACTTGTAAAATGTGCTTGTACTTTAGTTTGCTGCTCTGCGGGCAGCTCACTTGGGTCAAGCGCAATCTTTTTAATTAGTGTAAAACTTTGCTCCCCCATCTGTTCCACAACATTACGTGGCAGGGTATCAACACTATAAACAGCAATGGCCGGTACCGCTTTATAAAGTACTAACCACATAAAAAGTGGTGTAAATATGACTGCGGCTAAAATTACCCATTTACTTTTTTCAAGGCGCTCCATTATGTGATGGTTATTTTCTTTAAATGGCCATCTGTAACTTACATCTTGAGGGATAAAACGACTGCCATCTTCAAAGTTTAATTCGTCGGCAAGTCCTGCCATCCCTGAACTTAATGTTAGACTTGAGATTACGTGGCGAGCGATAACGTGTTCATCGTTGATAACCTCAATGTGTGTGTCGCTAATAGTGGCAACACACACTTGATAGTTACTCGATGCGATGGGGAAAAAATGTCCCTTTACATGCATGGTGAGCTCTTAAGTCAGCGAAAGGTCAATATCAAATACGTTTGCAGCTTCTTCAGCAAATGATGATTGCTGTTCTTGCGCGGTATCGATTAGGTTTAATGCACCAGGATAAATAGTGACGTTAGTTACATCAGCGAGCATTTTTGATGTACGTACTTTTGTCCATGGGTATGCAAGCCCTAAAGAAAATACAATAGCCAACATATTAGTTAATAGTAAAACAGCGAAAGGAATTGGTTTTAGCTCTGATTTAAATGTAGCAACGCCTTCAAAATGGCTGTTATCAAAAATGTGATTTCTAATAGCGGCGTGCCATACAGCAGAAACAATGGCAATCATTAGCACATAGGCAATCATCATAAAGATAGGAAGCATAACCATCGCTGCAGAGTTTTCTAAATTTTGTTGGTTTTCAATATCTACTAAGTTGAGGCCAAATAATCCTAAAATCCCCATAAATACCACCATGGTGATAGAGCTCACTACAAAGCAAATAAGCGCTGTTAGGTAATAGGTTTCGCCTTTAAGATTTACAGTAAGTGGTTTATCGCCATAACTAATATTGCTATGGATATAACTATCAATACGTTTTATAACGTAAGGCATTAATAAATAAAGCGTAAATATGCTTGCAATAGGTAAAAGTATAAAGTTAACAAAGGCTTCGCCATAACTGCCTTTAAAAGCAAAGCGAACATTACGATGGCGGGTCATACGCAGATTAAAACGTAAACCTTGGTTAATAATCCATGGCATTAAAAAGATAAAACCAAGAGCAATAAATAGGCCTAAAATAGGCATAAAGCTAATTGAGAATGTGTAAATAAAAAATACAACAACCGCTAAAATCCGACCTTTTAAAATTTGTATTGGTGTTGCTAGGTAGTCAAAACTATGGCCATCTATACGGGTGTGGCCGTAAAAATAGCGATGCGTACGTACTTTAGCCCACGCCGAATATATGCCAAGCGTAATAACGCTAAGTAATATATTTACAATCCAAATTCCAAAAAACTCACCACCTTTACCACTAAATTGCACTTTTCCGCTAAAAATTGGTTCAGCAGGTTCATTTATTGGTGGGGTTGTTTCAGATGGGGTAGGGTGTATTGATTCCATTAAATTATATCCATGTTGTTTTTTTGTTAATTTACCCATTTTTAGTGCAAAATTCAATGTTTATAATTATCCAACCCTTCTGCAAACAGCTATAAATAGGCGTTTTAAATATTGAGTTAAATACTCTAATACTTTTTTATAAATAAACCTCGCTGGTTTATTTATTTGGCTGGTAACTGGGGTCTTTAGCTTATTAATATGCGATTTAGCTACTATACATACTTAGTGCTGCTTAAATGTAATGGCATTAATTATGTATTAAGCACACCTACGTACAATTAAGCTAATTGATTTATATGCCAAAATAATAGATTGTAAGAGTAGTGCGGATGTAAATTTATTTAGGTTTTACAGCTTTTATCACCGCTTTAAATAACATTAGGATATTTATTATGTTCCAAGCAGTCGTGTTAGGGGGGTTAGAGTTTAGCCCGCTGATTGTTTACTTCCCAATAGCATTTATTTTAACGGCGTTGACTCGTTTTGCTTTGCATCGACTAGATTGGCATGACCGTATTTGGAAAGTGGCTTGGTTTGAGGTGTCACTATTTGTTTGTTACTTGGCACTCGCCGTCTATTTATACCAATCTGTTTAATTAATTGAGCTATTTTGAGGCAAGAAAACCGTGTCGATAACAAGGCAAAAATTTCGTTATTTAGTTGTTCTATATCAGAAATTTTTAACACAGTTAGCGTCAGGTTTAAGCCCTCAAATTACTCAAGTATTATTGCGGGTTGGTATTACTAAGTGGAAGATAAATTGAATGATTAAATATCTGCGTATTACTTTTACTATCTTGGTTGTTATAGCTGCGGTTTTTGCTGGGCGTTGGGTATGGACTGACTACATGCATACTCCTTGGACGCGTGATGGGCGTATTCGAGCCGATATTGTCACGGTTGCTCCAGACGTGTCGGGTTGGGTAACTGCTTTAAATATTAAAGATGGTCAAAACGTACAAAAAGGCGAAGTACTTTTTAATGTTGATAAAAAGCGTTATCAAGCAGCGCTTGATAAAAGTAAAGCAAACACAGAAAACGCATTGTATACATGGGAACTTGCTAAACATAAATACGAAAGACGTGTTGAGCTAAACACTCAACAGGCAATAAGTGAAGAAACTTTAGAATCAACACGTATCAATACTAAAATTGCTGAGGCAAATTATAACCTAGCCAAGACAGAGCAAACAATTGCGCAGTTAAATGTTGATAGAACTAAAATTGTTGCGCCTGCATCAGGGCAAATAATTAATTTGAATTTACGCCAAGGCAACTATGTAGCTCAAGGCACGCCTGTCTTTGCTATTGTTCAGTCAGATTCATTTTATGTAACGGGTTACTTTGAAGAGAGTAAAATACCGCTTATTTATCCTGATCAAAAAGCTAAAATAGCCCTTTTAAGTGGTGGTAAGCAATTAACAGGGCATGTAGTGAGTGTAGGTAAAGCCATTGCAAATACGAATACACAAAGTAACGGACAACTTTTACCGCAAGTGCAACAAACATTTAATTGGGTACGTTTATCGCAACGTATTCCTGTTGATATTAAGTTAGATTCATTGCCCGAAAATACACAGCTTAGCGCAGGAATGACCGCCACTATACATCTCGCTACGCGCTAAGGGGAATACAGTGGGCGTAGTATTCCAAAATTTGTTTTTTCCTAAAAAACAGGCAATTATTTTTGCGACTAAGGGTGTTATAGCCATGGTGATGGCGCTGACTATTGCTATGTCGCTTAATCTTGAAAGGCCTTATTGGGCGTTAGTCTCGGCTATATTTTTGCAATTACGCCCGCAAAGCGGATTAGTTATTGAAAAAGCAATTTGCCAAATAATAGGCACCATAGTGGGTGGTTTATTTGGCATATTGCTTTTAACTCAGCTAATTCTTTACCCTTATTTAGCGCTCGGTGCACTGGCATTATGGTTGGGGGTAAACTCTGCGTTATCGGCAATGGTACGCCAAGCAAACTTTGTTTATGCGTTTGCTATGGCAGGTGTAACAGCCGCTATTATTGTACTTTTAGTCATGGTTACTCCGGCAATGGTGAGCAGCCAGAGTATATTTGATATTGCACAAGCGCGAGTAAGCGAAATAATAATAGGCTCTGTATGTGCTGGGCTTGTGAGTCATCTATTTTGGCCTGTAAAGGTTAAACATTTACTGCAAACACAAGCGCGGTCGGTTATAAATCAAACGTTACATTATTTAGTTATTGAGCTTGATTCTAAGGGCTCGCACGAAAACCGTCACCAGCAAATAGATGGCATTATGGCAACATTGGGATCGATAAACGAAGATTCCAGCGCAGTAAGGTACGAAGGACCAAAAGGTCCAGGGCGCTCGCGTGCTGCAAATCAGTTGTCGCAAAAAGTACTTTCTTTATTGGCCTTAATTCAAATAATTGGCCGCCTACAGCGAAACCACGAAGACCTTATTACACCTACTTTAGATAAATTAATAAGTAAACTTAAGCACGTATTTGCGCAAATTAAAGAGTCTGACGATTTTGATTACTGCGCTGAACAAGTTAAAACGCTGCGTAAAGAGCTAACCGACTATAGAGCAAATACGGTGTGTGATTCGCCATTTGAATCTCACATGCTCAATGTGAGCTTAGAAGTAGCAGCCGACTTAACAATTTTACTACGCGCATACAGAGCGTTAGAAGAGCGTGATAAAACATTATTAAATGCACCCAGTATGCTTACATATCGCGACCCATTAGCTGGCATAATTGTTGGATTTAGAACTGCTTTGGTGTTTTCTATCGGCGCATTTATTTGGATTAATACAGGCTCTTCTGCTGCATTATTAATTATGATTTTACCGGTCATATTTTCGATAATGTTGGCGAGAATACCGTTAGCTATTTTACAGGTGGTAATAAAGCGTTTATTGGTAGGCGTGGTGGTTGCTGCTATTGTAACTATTTTTTACGCACTCAATTTATTATCACAAAGTGGTGGGCAATTAGAAATATTGCTACTTGTATTAGCAGGGCCTTATTTTCTGGGTTTACTGCTGCTAGCTGATCAACAAACATTGCCATATGGCTTGGGGTTTTGTATCCCATTTACGATTTTGGTAAGACCCAGTACCGATATGAGCCTTGCGTTTTCAATCGATTACACACTTAGCTCTGCAATGGCAATTTTTGCGGGGGTGAGTATTTTATTTTGGATTTTTCAGTTATTCACAGGCCCGAGTGTACAATTACTTGTTCATCGTGTTTTTAAGGCCACTTATAAAGATTTACTCGAAATAAATAACCATCCAACCCCAAGTATTTGGTATAACCGCCGCATGGCCGATAGGTTAATTCGCCTAACTAATTACGATCAAGGTTCACACTCACGCGTAATTACTGATCTTGCACTAACCGCTCTAAATTTAGGGCATGCGTCGGTTCGATTAAACTCAATTTGTGAAAATTTGGCTGGTAATACAAAGCTAAAGTATTTAAATGAGTGGCAGCGTACATTAGCCGATGCATTTATGTTGGCAACCAAGGGCAAATTTAATAATAAGTTTAAGCAAGCGTCAGATAATCTTTATGGGGAATTGGCTCAGACGGTGGACGATTCAAATCAATTAGAGGCAATAAAAGGCATGTTTATTCGCATTAATCTGACCTTTGAAAGAAGTGCGAGTAAGATAAATTAGCCCCATTCGCTGCTTTTCGAGTTCAGATGTTATAACGAAATCTGTTATACTTGCTGGATAATTTTATGGGGCTGTTATGATTTCAAAAAACCAACTCAAACTTATTCGCCAACTTGGCCAAAAAAAGTACCGAAAGCAATATAATCAATACCTTGTACAGGGTGAGAAAAACGTACTTGAGTTATTAAACAGCCCATTAAATGTGGTTAATATTTTTGCTACAAACGAATTTATAAATGCGTACCAAGGTAAGTATCAGCACGCTAATTTTATTGAAGCTGATGAAGAAGTCCTCACCAAAGCCAGCACGCTAGTTAGCAATAATGCAGCCATTGCTATTGTTGATATGCCAAAGGCAGCTTTACCACAAGCAAGTGGCTTAATACTCGCACTTGATGGCGTATCAGACCCTGGTAATTTAGGCACAATAATAAGAGTGGCAGACTGGTACGGTATTAAACATATAGTAACTAGCACCGACAGCGCAGACGCTTACAACCCAAAAACAATTAGCGCCACGATGGGCTCATTTGTAAGGGTATCGGTAAGCCAAGTAGATTTACCTGATTACCTACAGTCTTTAAATTTACCTGTTTACGGTGCTTTTTTAGATGGGCAAAGCGTGCATAAAACCCAATTTACGGGCTCAGGCGTTTTACTAATGGGCAGTGAGTCGCATGGAATACGCGAGACATGTGCAAAGTTAGTAACTAATAAAATCACCATCCCCGCTTTTGGTGGTGCAGAATCGCTTAATGTTGCAATGGCGACCGGTATTATTTTAGATAATTTTAAACGACAAGCTTAACAATTTAACTGTTAATGAGTTAAATTGTTTGTAATCAATAACAATAATAATCGGTAATAACAATAAGATGCGCTTAAGCACTATTAAATTAGCGGGCTTTAAATCGTTTGTAGAGCCCACTAAAATTCCATTTCCTGATCAAATGACGTGTGTTGTTGGCCCCAATGGCTGTGGCAAATCTAACGTTATTGATGCAGTACGATGGGTGCTAGGTGAAAGCTCTGCTAAAAACCTGCGTGGCGACGCCATGACCGACGTTATTTTTAATGGCTCAACTAATCGAAAAGCCATATCACAAGCCTCTGTAGAGCTTGTTTTTGATAACGATAAAGGAAGTCCTTCAAACACATTTGCCGATCGAAACCAAATTGCTATTAAGCGTTTAGTAACGCGCGACGGACAGTCACTGTATTTTTTAAATGGCAGTAAATGCCGTAAGCGTGATATTACCGATATATTTTTAGGCACCGGTCTTGGTCCACGTAGTTACGCAATTATTGAGCAAGGGATGATCTCGCGCTTAATAGAAAGTAAACCACAAGAGCTGCGCGTATTTTTAGAAGAAGCCGCTGGCGTTTCTAAATACAAAGAGCGCCGCCGCGAAACTCAAACTCGTATAAAGAGCACTCGCGAAAATCTTGAACGTTTGTTAGATGTGCGTAAAGAGCTGCAAAGTCAGCTCGATAAATTGGCTGTGCAGTCGGTTGATGCAAAAAAATACCGCGAATTAAAAGCACAAGAACGTACGCTAAAAGGCCAAATTGCCGTTTTAAAATGGCAAAAGTTACATCAGCAGCAACTTGAAAAAAGTGCCCAAATTAAAAAACTTAATGATCAAATTTCTTTTTTTAAAACAGCTAACTCAGGGCATGACGATGTACTTGCAAGCCTAGAGGGGCAAGTACAAGCCCAGCAAGATAAACTAAGCGATGCACAGCATCAGCAACATGTAATACACACCGAGCTTACTCGCGCTGAGCAACAACAAATCAATGTAAAGCAGCAAACCCAAACGCTTAAACAAAGTTTAATTAAATTACAGCAACGCCAAATTCAAAGTGCTGAGGTAAAATCGCAGCAGCAAATTGTGTGCGAGCAGCTCAACGAAGCCCTGCAAGAGGCAAGTGAAAATGCCTTAATATGTGAAGAGCAAGTTAGTGGGTTAACGCATGAACTTGAGGAATTATTAGCACTTAAGCAGCGCCATCATACTCATTGGCAAGCTTTGTGTGAGCAACAGCAACAGCTTAATAATAACGTGCAACTACATAGTAGTCACATTAAACAAACTCAGCAGCAAATAAGCCACGTTAACGAGCAAATTGATCAGTTAACTGTTCAGCTTAGTGAGCTACAAAGTAGTGATGTAGAGCAGCAGTTAATACAGCAAACACAGCAAACACAAACCTTAACTCAAGAACTTGCCGCTAAACAAACAGCACATACGAAGTGCACTGCTAAGCTTGAAGTGCAAAATGAGCTTGTTAATAACTCACAAAAACAATATTCGACACTCACTCAAACAATAAACGAGTTAAAAGCCAGTATAACGGGGCTTAAAAGTACATTAGGGCTTGATGAGAAAAGTGAACGTACTAATGGTTTGTTTAATCAGCTAAGTGTTAAAGAAGGCTTTGAGCTTCTAATAGAGCAAGCACTTAAATCTTTAGAGCATTTAAATGTAAGTGAGCAGCAAGCTGATAACAGTGTGTGGCCAAATAGTGATAAAAGCATGCCAACAAATAGCTTAGCTACATATATAACAAGCGGTGTTTATCCAGAGCATTTAGCACGTATTGCTTATAGTGAAAGCGGTGATTTAGAAATACTAAAAGATAGTTTTTATACAGCCATTATGGATAAAAACGGTGCTTTATATGGTCGTAACTGGCATGTAAGTGCCGAATGTAATGCAGAAAACTCATTACTTTTAAAGCATAAGCAATTGCAAGATAAAGCGCAGCAGTTAATCAATGCCGAGGACGAGTTACAACAAGTAACACACACTCGTGACGAACATACAGCTGAGCAAATAAAATTAATTAACGAACAAAGCGAGCTAAAAGAAGCCATACATGAGCTTGCGCAAAATATAGCAGTAGCCAGTACGCGCAGCGATATGCTCAAACAGCAAGTAGCGCACTTTAAGTTACAACTAGAAAAGCTACAGCAACAAAAACAGCAATTAACTACTGCGCTTTTACAATTAAATACCGTGCTTGATGAGCAAGTAGCGCAATTTGAAGTGTTAAATGAGCAGCAACTCAACTTAGCGGATGGAGTAGACGCTGCAAATAGCTTGCGCTCACAAAGTGATAAAAGTTATAGCGAAGCATTAAGCATGCTTGAGCAATATAAAACACAAGCACATAAGGCAACGCTCTCAGAGCAAAAGGCACGCAGTGAATGGCAGTTAAGCCAAACCAAATTGAGCCATGCAGAGCAAGAGCACGTTAGTGCATCAGAAGGTGCGCAAGAACTACTTAGTGAAATAGAAGAGCTGCTGATACCAGAGCAAGAACTTAGCGATAAAATTACGCAGCTCTTAGCACAGCATCAAAAAGGTGAGCAGGCATTAGTATTGCTACAAAAAGAATTAGCTCAGGCCAAAGCAAGTTTAAATACTAAGCAAATAAGCCTTAAAAATTCACAAGGGGAGCTGGTTGGCTTGCAAGAGCAGCATCAAAAGCTAACAATTGAAGAGCAAAGCTTAGTAATAAAAGCGCAAGTTGCGCTTGAGCCATTAGAAGAGTTGAAACAAAGCTTAAAAGCAATACTTGATGAATTACCAGATTCATTAAATTTCAGTGCAGCACAAAATCAGTTAACCGGATTTACTAATCAGTTAGATAAATTAGGTGCAGTAAACTTAGCGGCAATAGAAGAGTTTGATTTAGCCAAGGCACGTAGTGATTATCTTGATAATCAATTAGATGATTTAACAAAAGCGTTAAGTACCCTTGAAGGTGCAATTCGTAAAATTGATAGTGAGACCAAAACACGCTTTAAAGCGACGTTCGATCAAGTTAACGAAGACTTTGCTGAGCTATTTCCTAAAGTTTTTGGTGGTGGGAGCGCGTATTTAGAATTAACCAGTGACGATTTACTCGAAAGTGGTGTTAGTATAATGGCACGACCACCGGGTAAGAAAAATTCAACAATTCATTTGTTAAGTGGTGGAGAAAAAGCGCTGACCGCATTATCATTAGTGTTTTCTATATTCAGGCTCAATCCAGCTCCTTTCTGTATGCTGGACGAAGTAGATGCACCACTAGATGATGCCAACGTTGTGCGTTTTTGCCGTTTGGTTGAAGAAATGTCACAATCAGTGCAGTTTATTTATATTAGTCATAATAAAATTGCGATGGAAATGGCAGGTAGATTAACAGGTGTTACTATGGCAGAACCTGGCGTATCGCGTATGGTTGCTGTAGATATAGAGCAAGCTGTGCAACTTGCACACGCATAAATTTTTATAACAAGTGTATTAGTTTTTCATTAATATACAGGTTTTAGGCATATCAAATAATAAAAGGTGAGGGGATGGCCGAACAATTAAGATGGGTTTTAATCGTTATCAGTGTAATTGTCATTGGTGGTTTATTAATACATGGATTGTGGTCAGTTAGAAAAAAAGACCGCCCAGAAGTATCGGATAATGAACGGGTTGAGCCATTACAACAAAGCGCACCAGCTTCATCTAAACCGTTTCGTACTGAGGCTGAGCCAAAAGAGCCAATGCAAGACGAACGTGATGAGCCACAATTTGGCGAGCTTAACTTTGATGCAAATGAGCCGCAAATTGATACAAGCGTGCCAGAAACACCGATTGAAGACGACCTAGAGATAGTTGATGATCTTGAAACAAAAGATCAAAGTGCTGAAGAAGCGCCTGCTCAAATGTCTGACTTTGTTATTGTGCATATTCAAATGCCAGAAGAGCTTAGTATGCAGGGCAGTAAATTATTACCAGCAGTTAATACTTTAGGTTTTAAATATTCAGAGGAAGGTTTTTTTAATCGCCACTTAGATCCGGCTGGCCAAGGCCCTGTTTTATTTAGATTAGTAAATATGTATAACCCAGGTACGTTTGATATTGATAATATGGAACAATTTAGTACCGCTGGGGTAAGCTTATTTATGACGTTACCGTGCGACGGCGATGGTCTAGCGGCATTTAATATGTTGCACAGCGCAGCTAAAAAGTTAGCGGATGAATTTGGTGCACAAATTTTAGATGCTGAGCGAAATGAAATGACAGTAGAGCGCATCAGGCAATATGTTGAACAGGTTCGTTCTTTTTCAGCGTAAATAACGCATACATTATATTTTTATAAGCCACTGGACGGTGAATCGTCAAAGTGGCTTTTTTTATGTTTATTGAGGTTTAAATGTCTAGCAGCATTAGTGAGCAAATTAATCATCTTCGTACTACATTAGAGCAACACAACTATAACTATTATGTGCTCGACACCCCCAGTATTCCTGATTCTGAATACGATAGGTTATTACGCGAATTAAGCGCACTAGAGATGCAGCACCCTGAATTTTTAACCGCCGACTCTCCGACACAAAAAGTAGGCGGTGCCGCACTGAGTAAATTTGAGCAAGTAGCGCACCAAGTACCCATGTTATCGCTTGATAACGCGTTTAGTGAAGAAGAATTCACTGCGTTTAATCGTCGTATAAAAGAGCGCTTAATGAGTACTGATGAGCTTACTTTTTGTTGTGAGCCAAAACTTGATGGATTAGCCGTATCAATTATTTATCGTGATGGTGTGCTTGTACAAGCGGCTACGCGGGGTGATGGCTTTACCGGTGAAAACATTACTCAAAATGTTAAAACCATTCGTAATGTACCGCTTAAGTTACGTGGTGATTACCCAAAAGAGCTTGAAGTGCGCGGCGAAGTATTTATGGACAGCGCTGGCTTTGATAAATTAAATACTGAAGCGCAAAAACGCGGTGAAAAAGTATTTGTTAACCCGCGTAATGCAGCCGCGGGGAGTTTGCGTCAACTCGACTCTAAAATTACCGCTAAACGCCCACTCATGTTTTATGCGTACAGCACCGGGCTTGTTGCTGATGGCAGCATTCCTGAGGATCACTATCAGCAATTAGAAAAGCTGACTGATTGGGGGCTACCTTTGTGCCCAGAAACAAAATTAGTTGAAGGTCCAAAAGCCGCGCTCGATTACTACAGCGATATTTTAACGCGCCGTGGTGAGCTTAAATATGAAATTGATGGCGTAGTAATAAAAATAAACCAAAAGGCCTTACAAGAGCGTTTAGGCTTTGTGGCACGTGCTCCTCGTTGGGCTATTGCGTATAAGTTTCCGGCGCAAGAGGAAATAACCCAACTACTTGATGTTGATTTTCAAGTCGGTCGTACTGGCGCCATTACACCTGTTGCACGTTTGAAGCCTGTTTTTGTGGGTGGCGTTACCGTATCAAATGCAACGCTTCATAACAGTGATGAAGTTGCACGTTTAGGCGTAAAAGTAGGCGATACAGTTATTATTCGCCGCGCAGGAGATGTAATCCCACAAATAACGCAAGTTGTACTTGAGCGCCGCCCTGATGATGCCAGCGATATCGAATTTCCAGTAACTTGTCCTATTTGTGACTCTCATGTTGAAAAGGTTGAAGGCGAAGCTGTCGCTCGTTGTACGGGTGGGCTTGTATGTCCTGCACAACGCAAACAAGCAATTAAACACTTTGCGTCACGCAAAGCGCTGGATATAGACGGCCTTGGCGATAAAATTGTTGATCAGCTGGTAGACAGAGAGCTTATAAAAACACCCGCTGATTTGTTTGTTTTAAAACAAGGACATTTTGAGTCACTTGAACGAATGGGACCTAAGTCAGCGAAAAATTTAGTAACAGCCCTTGAAGAGGCGAAAGGCACTACGCTTGCTAAGTTTTTATATTCATTAGGTATTCGCGAAGCAGGTGAGGCAACAGCACAAAATTTAGCTAATCACTTCCTTACCCTTGAAAATATAATAAATGCCAGCATTGATAGTTTAACGCAGGTAAGTGATGTAGGCGAAATAGTTGCAACGCATGTTCGTGGCTTTTTTGATGAAGAGCATAATTTAGCAGTTGTTAATGCGCTTATAGAGCAAGGCGTAAACTGGCCAGCGTTGAGTGCGCCTTCTGAGCAAGAGCAACCACTCGCAGGACTTACATATGTACTTACCGGCACGCTTAATACACTTAACCGCAATGATGCTAAAGCTCGCTTGCAGCAATTAGGTGCTAAAGTATCTGGTAGCGTATCAGCGAAAACTGATGCGTTAGTCGCAGGTGAAAAAGCAGGTTCAAAACTAACTAAAGCGCAAGATTTAGGTATCGACATACTCACGGAAGATGAATTAATTGAGCTGCTTAAAAAGCATAATGGCTAGGAAAGCGACAATGAGCCGATATGGGCCAGAATACTGGGATAAGTACGGAAGTTACCGTACACCTATAGCATTTCATTTAAGTTTGCTGGTGCTTTTACGTGGCTATTTTATTTGGGTGATTGCGGCTTTAAGCCGCAGGCCTGAACTGGATTTAATGTCGTTATTTTTTAAAAATAAAAATGATTTTTTTATCGCAATAGCAATTGGAAGTATTGCAATAATACCGACTATTTTATTTTGTTTACGCAGACCACGAGATTCACACAGTGCGAGCGATAAGTTAGCAAAAATATGGCGGCATATGCGCTGGCCTCTTATTTTATGTGCTGTTGTTGATTTAACATGGTTAAGTATTCAGGCAGCGCATAGCCATTATCGATTTTCATCATTTTTAGCAGTACAAATGATGATTGTTTTATGGGTATTGTGGTATTTGGTGAAAAGCCGTTATTTAACCGTTTTTTTTAATGATTGGCCTGAGCCGACAGAAAAAGCATCAGAAGAAAAAAAGCGACTTAAAAGGGATTAGTTGTGGACGCTGTAAATAAAAAAATAGCGATAGCTATATCGTTAATAGGCTTAGTGCTTGTTATTTTAATGATTAGCACTGAGCTTTTAGAGTCTATGTGGTTTAAAGCGCTATTTGGGTTGTGGGTATTTGTTTTTTGCTCAAGCGTTTATAGGCTAACGCCCTTATTTAAATCAAGAAATAGGCTAGAGGATTTTATTCAGCGAGATGCCCAACATTTACTACTTTTTAGTTTGATGGGATTTTTTGATAAAAAGCATGGTCCAAATTGGTTAGTTATTGAGAGTATTGAACGCATAACAACAAAGGATGATGAGCTAATTATTTACAGTAATAACGAGCGCCAAATGAGTGTTAGTTTACCTGTAAAAAAAGCAGAGCTAGATAGTTTTATTAAACGAATACTTACCGACTCAGAAAAACAAAATATTACCTTTAGCTGAGGAGATTACCTTTAAAATTGAACGAGTTTTAGTTTTAAACGGTCAACACTCTTTAGCTGATCTCTAGTGTATTAAATAACGTAATAATTGACCGTACTTCTTATAAATTTATTAAGTACGGTTAATCAACTATTCAATGAGGCTATTATGTTGAAGTGGAATGATGTTATTAACTTTGCCACCAACGGCAATCCTACCCCAAGTAAAAAAGTAGTCAAAACTGACGAGCAGTGGCGGATGCAACTATCAGAAGATGAATATTACGTAACACGTAAGAAAGGAACAGAGCGCCCAGATAGCTCGGGTAGTTGTACATTACTCGAACCTGGCAAGTATGTGTGTATTTGCTGTGATAACCTATTGTTTGATGCCGATGAAAAGTTTGATAGTGGCACTGGTTGGCCGTCATTTACGCAACCTGCGACAATTGAAGCGATTGGTTATGTAAACGATACAAGTCATGGTATGGAGCGCATAGAGGTGGTTTGTAATGTGTGCGATTCGCACTTAGGCCATATTTTTCCAGATGGCCCATTACCAACAGGTTTACGTTATTGCGTTAATGCCGCAGCAATGAAAAAGCTCTAATATTTTATTTACTAGCGCTTTGAATATCTAAATTCATTTCTTTTGCTATATGTAAAATCTTATCTAAACGCTGCGTCTGATCTGCTTGTAATTTAGTTTTATCAAGAAGGGCGTAGCATCTTCTAGCAAGATCCATATTAAATGAGCTGCCAGATTGCTTGGTTGAATCAAATAGGCACTGTAATAAATTAAGTGCAATACTCTGATTGCGAGGCATGACTCTAAACGCTTGTGTAAAAGCTTCCAGCGCAGTATTTAACTGCCCTTTATTAAATTGATTAACGGCATGGTTATTAAGCTCTTTTGGACCCATTTTAATATCGCGTCGCTCACTTTGTTGCTGCTGAATATAACGCAAGTAAGTTGTGTCGCTAACTGCAGGGTGTCTTTCACAGTGGCTAATTATTTGTGTGAATAAGGTTTGCGCCTTCTGATGAAACCCCAGTTCATGAAATGCTTTTGCTTTATCAAGTGCTCCATCAACCGATCGGATATGAGTATCGTCGTCATCAAGCTGCTCAATTAGCTTTTTCGCTTTTTGATGCTCGTCTTTTAAGTAATGAAGTCGTGCATTAAGTACATCAATTTGAGCTTGATTTGCATTATTAGGAAACTGTTTTTTTAAATCATTAATGTACTGATTTGTTTGTCTAGAAATTCGTTGAATTTGATCAGTTTGATCAGTCGTTAACGCAAAGTCGATACCAGCACGTGCTGCATTCAAATAAACATCGGGGTGGTCGTGTATTGAGTGCTTTGCAAAGGTGGCTATATCTTTTTGAGTTAAATAGCTTTTTTCGTAGTCGTGATTAATTAGCGACACATTACTTAATGATTTTTGGCGTGTGATGTTTCGCGGTGCAATGTCTGCTGCTTGACTTAAAAAGCTTTGTGCTAGTTCAAACTGATTTAGCTTTATTTCTAATCTGCCCAACAAATCAAGGGCTACTAAACGAGTTTCTTGGCGCTCTAACATTGTCTTGAGCATTCGCTGCGCCAAAATATGTTCGTTATTCGCTATAAGTGCCTCTACTAAACCTACTTTTGCCCAAGCAAATTTTTGAATATCGAGAACAGACTTAAAAAAGTCTTTTGCATCTTGAGCACGCTTTAAGCGAAGTAGGGCATCGCCTTTTAAGCGAAGTAGGATAGGACTGTAATTATTATTTTTTTTATCCAGAGCGGTATCAATAAATTTAATAGCTTTTGAATCGTTACCATCATCAATTAATGAATACACTGTTTGTAAGTCGTGTTTACGCTTTAAGATTCGTTCAATGCGTGTTTTAAGCTCTTGTACTGTAAAAGGCTTAACTAAAAAGTCATCTGGCTGCAGCTCAAGAACACTATGAACGAGTGAGCCACTTGTTTCTGCTGAGATAAAAATAAAGCCAGTCGAACTTTTTATGAGCTGCTTTACACGTAGCTCTTCATAAAGCTGGTAGCCATCTTGGTGTTTGTTTAAGTTGAATGAGCAAACTATTAGATCAAATTCTTCACTTAAACACTGCTCTTTTGCAGAGTTTGCATGATCAGCAAAGCGCAACTGCCGAAAGCCAAGCCTTTCTAACGATTGTTTCATATAGCTTTGAGCAAGTGGCTGCTCCTCTACTATAAGTATTTTGGCTTTTGAATAGATCTTAGTTGGCATTGGCTTAAGCGTAATTGTATTTAACACAGACTATAATCAACAGTTTAACTCCTTACAAGGGAATTTAAATGATAGCTGTATTTATTAGGTACTTAACTTTGTCTAATACGTTTATCTAACTTCGAAAGTACTGAGCCGAATAGCATAATTAAAAACTAAATAAGTAAAATGGAAACGTTATATTTGATGAGTGCTTTGATATGGTAATTTAGATTTTAATAAAAATATGAAATGTATTTAAGGTAAAAAGAGGAGGTAAACGTATTTAATATGGGAAAAAGTTATTACTAGAGAAGTTGTTTAATGGTATTTATATGTGGTGGGTGATACTGGACTTGAACCAGTGACCCTCGCCTTGTAAGGGCGATGCTCTCCCAACTGAGCTAATCACCCACATATAATAGGTATGCCTGTCATTTAATTCTTTATTATCAATTAACCGCTTGATGTTATTTGGTGGGTGATACTGGACTTGAACCAGTGACCCTCGCCTTGTAAGGGCGATGCTCTCCCAACTGAGCTAATCACCCAAATTACATTTTAATATGCACCATTCTAGGAATGGTGGGTCGTACTGGACTTGAACCAGTGACCCTCGCCTTGTAAGGGCGATGCTCTCCCAACTGAGCTAACGACCCATACTAAATTTTAAAACGCGACTATTGATATAATAATAGGTTTATATGTGGTGGGTGATACTGGACTTGAACCAGTGACCCTCGCCTTGTAAGGGCGATGCTCTCCCAACTGAGCTAATCACCCACATATAAATTAAAACGCTACTATTAAAATAAATAGTACTGGACTTTAACCAGTGAACCTCGCCGTTACTTGTAAATAGCGGTGATGCTCTCTTTTTTCTAACTGAGCTAACGACCCATTTAGATTTTTTTGTAATATGCACCATTTAAAAAATGGTGGGTCGTACTGGACTTGAACCAGTGACCCTCGCCTTGTAAGGGCGATGCTCTCCCAACTGAGCTAACGACCCATATTACAATTTTAAAACACGACTATTAATATAATAATAGGTTTTATATGTGGTGGGTGATACTGGACTTGAACCAGTGACCCTCGCCTTGTAAGGGCGATGCTCTCCCAACTGAGCTAATCACCCACATATAATTTAAAACGCTACTATTAAATAAATAGTACTGTACTTTAACCAGTGAACTTTGCCGTTACTTGTTAGTAGCGGTAATGCTCTCTATTTTCTAACTGAGCTTATGACCCATATAGAATTTAGATGTGAACACTTTAACTAAAAAGTGGTGGGTGATACTGGACTTGAACCAGTGACCCTCGCCTTGTAAGGGCGATGCTCTCCCAACTGAGCTAATCACCCACATCTAAACAACATTGCATTGCTGCGTTGTTGTGGGGCGCTATTATAGATAGAGTTGGAAATGTGTCAACACTTGAATGATAAAAATGTGCTGAATGAAGGTTTTATAAACAATAGGATATGGTTGAAGTCTATTTTATCATCAAATTTGATATTGCAGTTCAATTAAGCACCTAAAAGTGAGTAGGGAATTGTATTTTATTAACCTTAAATTTAGTTTTACGATACTCATTGTTTTTTTACTGGAGTCGTTTTTATGATTATGAGCAAGATCGATTAATATTAGGGCGAGTTATTTAGTGAATAGAGCGGTCCTTTAAAAATGAATTTAATCTAAACTTCCCAAAATAAATGCTATTTCAGCATTCTAAACTCTATTTTTGTACTTACTTTATTTTTATTAAGCCAACCTAGCCATCTCGTAAATACGTATTCCTCGCTACTAGCTTCGGGTTAAGACTAAATAGATCACATATAACTAGGGCGTGTTGACCTTTGTGGATTCAAATTTGTTCAATCTAGGGACGATTAAATCGCGGCGCGAGGTTTGTAACCTAGTGGGCCAAGTAAAAGCCGAGCAAAGCTTCCGCTTCACCCACCAAAGATCAGCGCGCCTTGAAGTTTTATACATAGAATTACGAAGCAACAGTGCTCTTTTAAAAATGCTCTTCAAACAATAATCGAATTTTTTAGTACGAGTTACGCTGGTTATTAAGCAAGTAAAGGCTGCGGGTACTCTCAAACCCACATTTAAGTTTTGGTTATTATAAGCAATTGTAACTTTTAAAAGATTAAGGCGATTGGCGGGGCCTTAATTGGTAGTTTATAGATAAGTTTAATTTGCATATAAATGTATACCTTTGCTTTGATGCAATTTTGTTTCATTAAATGGGGGAGTGGGGGCTATTGAGTATTCGCTGCAATATAGTGATGTTATTATAAGCAGTAGGGCTTGAATCTTATTCAAATTGTATTTTTTAGCACGCTTGATAGCCAGTTTGTTGAAAATTAAACCATTTAAATAAAGCTAGGTAAAAAACTGTTGACTTTATTTTGGGTGGTGCATAGAATGCGCCCCGCACTAAGCGATACACGATGTGTTTATCACGGTGGGTATTGATTAAGTTGGGGCCATAGCTCAGCTGGGAGAGCGCTTCGCTGGCAGTGAAGAGGTCTGCGGTTCGATCCCGCATGGCTCCACCAAAAATTAGTGTTTTGTCCTAGGGTAGCAGTTTTCTGTGTCCCCATCGTCTAGAGGCCTAGGACACCGCCCTTTCACGGCGGTAACAGGGGTTCGAATCCCCTTGGGGACGCCACTTAACTTTTATTAGTTAAAGGCGGTTTTACCGAGAAAATAGCGTCACAATTAAAGCTCGAGTCTTTACTTGTATTAAACGCAATTACCTTAAAGCTCATGATGTGAGTTAAACTTATCAACTGTCCTAGTGACACATTTATGTGTCCCCATCGTCTAGAGGCCTAGGACACCGCCCTTTCACGGCGGTAACAGGGGTTCGAATCCCCTTGGGGACGCCACTTACTTATTTTTAATAGGGAAGTGTAGTGTTATTAAGAAAGCTCGTCTGAAACGAGTCTAAAAATTCAGTTGTCCTAGTGACACATTTATGTGTCCCCATCGTCTAGAGGCCTAGGACACCGCCCTTTCACGGCGGTAACAGGGGTTCGAATCCCCTTGGGGACGCCACTT
>NZ_JACJFA010000006.1:0-26505 GCF_014164345.1 Pseudoalteromonas sp. SG43-5 | reverse complement strand
AAACGAGTCTAAAAATTCAGTTGTCCTAGTGACACATTTATGTGTCCCCATCGTCTAGAGGCCTAGGACACCGCCCTTTCACGGCGGTAACAGGGGTTCGAATCCCCTTGGGGACGCCACTTACTATTTTAAGTATTGTGTAAAGCAGTGTGACACCGCACTCTCTATGCACGACGTTATCAAGAGTACCAATCTCTTAGATATGTCATTTACTACTTAGATAGGAAAGTGCAGTGTTATTAGAATAAAACCACAAATTAATACCCTCATTTTATACTTCATTTTTATATCAATCTATTTACACTTTGTTACAAAACCAAACCCATAATCGCTCCATATTCCTTGTTGTACTTTTAATTAGTCTTTAAACTCATTGAGTTAATTTAAATATGGACTAAAAAATGAAACTCACAAAAATTGCACTTGCTGTTTTACTTGCATCAGGGTTGGCTGCATGTAATAGCTCAACTCAAGCTGTTGATAAAAATATTGTTACAGAAACATCAATTCCTGGCGTTACACTTATTGAATCAGTGAAATCTAATGCAGGTGAAATCAACATACCGTATAAAAAATATAAACTAGATAACGGTTTAACTGTAATTGTGCATGAGGATCATTCAGATCCCTTAGTACACGTTGATGTAACATACCACGTTGGTTCTGCTCGCGAAGAGTTGGGTAAGTCAGGCTTTGCTCACTTTTTTGAGCATATGATGTTTCAAGGATCAGAGAATGTTGCTGATGAGGAACATTTTAAAATAATATCTGAAGCAGGCGGTACTTTAAATGGTACTACTAACTCTGATAGAACAAATTATTTTGAAACAGTACCTGTAAATCAATTAGAAAAGATGTTGTGGCTAGAAGCTGACCGAATGGGCTTTTTACTCGATGCTGTAACCCAAGAAAAATTTGAAGTACAACGCGAAACAGTAAAAAATGAGCGCGGCCAACGTGTTGATAATCGCCCTTATGGTCGTTTAGGTGAACGTGTTGCTCAAGCGATGTATCCAGACGGCCATCCATATTCATGGCCTGTAATTGGTTTTATGGACGATTTAAATCGCGTAAATGTAAATGATTTAAAAGCATTCTTTTTAAAATGGTACGGACCAAATAATGCAACGCTTACCATTGGTGGTGACATCAGCGCTAATGATATACTGCCATTAGTTACTAAATATTTTGCACCAATCCCAAAAGGTCCTGAAATACCTAAAGTTGAAAAAACAGCTGTAATACTAGATGCCGATAGATATATTTCAATGGAAGATAAGGTTCACTTACCTTTATTAAGTATGAGTTTCCCAACGACTTATGCTCGCTCTGAAGATGAAGCACCTCTTGATATACTTGCTGAAATATTAGGTGGAGGTAATAATTCACTACTATACAAAAACCTAGTTAAAACTCAACTTGCTGTTCAAGCAAGTGCAAATCATCCATGCCAAGAGTTAGCGTGTTCAATTAGTCTTTATGCTTTACCAAATCCTACAGCAGGGAAAACGTTAGCTGATATGGAAAAAATCATTCGTGATTCATTTGTTGAATTTGAAGAGCGTGGCGTTACACAAGATGATTTAGATAAAGTAAAAGCTAAAATAGAGTCAGGTGCAATTTTTGGTCTGCAAAGCGTATCAGGAAAAGTCTCTCAACTAGCCGCATCTGAAACGTTTACAGGTAACCCAAACTCAGCTAAAGATGAGATTGCACGTTATAACAAAGTCACAAAAGCTGATGTTATGCGTGTTTTTAATCAATATATCAAAGGTAAATCTGCCGTTATTATGAGTGTTGTGCCAGAAGGTCAAACTCAACTTATAGCTGCCCCAGATAACTTTACGCCTAAAGCGCATGATTTTGGAGGTCCATCTGCAACTTCAGCTGATGATTTAGTAGCACGAAGAGCTGTTGATACATTTGATCGAAGTATTCACCCTGTAGCCGGCGCAAATCCTGCTGTTGATGTTCCTTCTCTTTGGCAAACTAAGACCGAAAACGGTATTAAAATATTAGGTACGCAAAGTACAGAAACGCCAACCACCGCTATTTTCATTAAAGTTCCGGGTGGCTTGTATAATGAGCAAGCTAGTAAAGTGGGTTTATCGTCAATGACTGCATCGTTAATGAGCGAGTCAACGCAAAACTACACTACAGAGCAAATGAGTAACGCGCTTGAAAAACTGGGTAGCCAGGTAAGTATCTACTCAGACAAAACACATACAAATGTGTATGTTTCTAGCTTAACTAAAAATGTAGATGCAACGCTAAAGCTTGTTGAAGAGAAATTATTTAAACCAGCATTTAATGCCGATGACTTTGAGCGTAATAAAAAGCAAATCATTCAAAATATTCAACATTCAATGAAGGATGCAGGGTATTTAGCATCTAATACATACAGCAAATTACTATATGGCGACAATATAGCTGCACTTCCAAGTACTGGAACGCTTAATAGTATTGAGGCTATTACATTAGATGACGTTAAAGCTTTTTATAACGCAAACTTTAAACCACAAGGCGCGCAAGTCATTATTGTTTCTGATTTAAAAGAGTCAACAATTGAGCCAAAGGTTAAAGCTACACTTGCAAACTGGCAAGGTAAATCGAGCCCAGTTACTGTTGATTTCAGCGAACCTAAAGTCGAAACTAATGTCATTTATCTTGTAGATAAACCAGATGCCCCTCAATCAGAAATTCGTATTGGTAAACGCGATATGGTTGAAGACATTACTGGTGAGTTTTTTAAAGCTAACTTAATGAACTTTGCATTTGGTGGCACGTTTAACAGCCGTATCAATCTAAATTTACGAGAAGATAAAGGCTACACTTACGGTGCTCGCTCTCGTTTTTGGGGTGATAAAACATCAGGCGGCTTTACAGCTTCTGCAGCGGTGAGAGCCGACTCTACTGCAGCGTCTATTACAGAGTTTACTAATGAGCTTAATAACTATGCTCAAAACGGTGTCACGGATGAAGAGCTTATGTTTATGCGTAAAGCTATCAATCAAAAAGATGCGCTTAAATACGAAACGCCTAATGCAAAACTTGGCTTTTTAGCACAAATATTAGAGTTCGATTTAAAACCTAGCTTTGTAAAAGAAAGAAATGAGATTGTTAGCAATATTAGCAAAGAAGAAGTTAACGCCTTAGCTAAAAAACACTTAAACACTAAAGATATGATTTATTTAGTAGTGGGTGATGCTAAAACACTTCGCCCTGAGCTTGAAAAATTAGGCATGAAGGTTGTTGATTACAGCCTTTAATATTTAAATAAATAATTAGAATTACAAAGCAGCTTTTTTAGCTGCTTTTTTTTGCCTGATTTTAGAGTGTTGATCTTTTTGAAAGTAGATTACAGGGAGCAACTACAGCGTCTTTCTTTAGATATAAAATATAGTTTTATAGTTGAAGCCTTCAAATAACACCCCATTCCTAGCTTTATTATTCAGTACTTATAAAGATTCAATTTGGTAGCATAAATTTAAACATCCAACTTTATTAGGAGGATTTATGGCAAGTGGATGGGCACGAGACGGTGCAATTCAAGATCAAATTGATGCAAGTGTTAACGACGCCGTACAGTATGCAAGAAGCAATTTAATATCTGGTGCAAGTGCTGAGCTATGTGACGAGTGCGATGAAAAAATCCCACAAGCACGAAGGCTCGCGCTACCAGGAGTTCGCTACTGTGTTGCATGCCAAGCTGAAATAGAAGGCAATGGTGCCAGCGCTAAATCGTTTAATAGGCGTGGTAGTAAAGATAGTCAGTTGCGTTAAAAAAAGGTGCTGCAAAGCACCTTTTATTTAATGCCAATCTGCATAACCATTTGAACTATATATAAAATTAAACCTCTCCATAGTTATACCAACCAGCATAAATCTTTGATCAATTTAACGAATTAAATTGCACTATTACGTCGATAAAAATTTTTTATTTAGAACAACTAGATACAAAAATTTTGCCTAGTTCTAGCGTAATTTTTTTAACGTTAAATAGACCCCATATATAAGCAGATTGGCATTATGCAAATTGTTATAACTTGAATTAGTTGTTAAGTAATTTAAAATTTACTCATGTCTTCTTTTTTCTGAATTAACTCAATTGCATAGCCATCTGGGTCTTTTACAAAAGCAATTTCAGTAGTACCGCCTTTTACAGGCCCTGGTTCACGGCTTACATTGCCACCAGCAGCTTTAATATCTGCACATGCTTTGTAAATATCATCAAACTCAATAGCAATATGACCATATCCATTACCTAGGTCGTAGCTATCCTCGTCCCAGTTATAAGTTAGCTCTAATACTGTGTTATCTGCTTCGTCGCCATATCCAACAAAGGCAAGAGTGTATCTGTATTCACTGTTATCAGCTCTGCGTAATTCTTTCATACCTAATATTTCAGTATAAAAAGCAATTGATTTATCCAAATCCGCTACACGAAGCATAGTATGTAATAAACGCATTTTTAGTTCCTTTAGTTATTTATTCAAAGTTAAGAGTATTTTTAACTAAGCGCTATTATCAAGCGCGTTTTAGGGGGGTTATATGTATTAGCCATATATGTAGGCATTACATATAAATCACAACCTTAATATGAGAGTGGGCTTAAAACAGTTTGAGTTCGACCTTTATAAATTACCAATTAATGAATCATTTTATTAAATTTTGGATGTTTAAATAACCAGTACTCAATTATTGGTCAACCTATTAGTATAAAAAAAGTTACTGATTGTTCAACAAAAGTTAACCTTTGCTTAATTGTGCTGTTGATATATAACCATCTGTTTTAATAGGATATTAAATTAATTTTTGTGTAATTTTTAAAAATGTGGCGTTTGCTTGGTTAACTTATTGGTTGACAAAAAAGTCGTATGGTAATACAGTTTTTGCATACCAATTGGTAAGTTGCTTGGTTTGAGTGAGTACAATGTATTGGTAATTAATCAGAGTTACGTTTTGCACAGGTTAATTTATAAATAACTCAAGCTTAAAGTTACTCTACAAATTGAAACAAAAGACACAGCGTATTTATAGAGTAAATTTTACTTGTTCTTATAAAAGTATGCGCCACATATTTAGGAGTTATTCATGTCAAAACCAGTCATCGGTTTCATCGGCTTAGGCTTAATGGGCGGCAACATGGCCGAAAATTTACAAAACAAAGGCTATGAGCTAATTGTTATGGACCTTAGCAAAGATGCGGTTGCAGCATGTGTTGCTAGAGGCGCAAAAACAGCAAGCACTGCAAAAGAGCTAGCTGAAGGTTCAGATATTGTTATGTTTTGTCTTACAACGTCTGCCGTTGTAGAAAAAATTGTTTACGCAGAAGACGGTATCCTAGCGGGTATTAAAGAAGGTGCAGTATTAGTTGATTTTGGTACTTCTATCCCATCATCTACTAAAAAAATTGGTGCTGATTTAGCAGCTAAAGGCGCAGGCATGATCGACGCGCCACTAGGTCGTACACCAGCACATGCTAAAGACGGTCTTTTAAACATTATGGCTGCAGGCGATATTGATACATTCAATAAAGTTAAACCAGTACTTGAAGATCAAGGTGAAAACGTTTTCCATCTTGGCGAGCTAGGTGCAGGTCATACAACTAAGCTTATCAACAACTTCATGGGCATGACGACAGTATGTGCTATGTCACAAGCATTTGCAGTGGCAGAGCTTGCTGGTGTTGACCGTCAACAACTTTTCGACATTATGTCGACTGGCCCATCTAATTCACCATTTATGCAATTTTGTAAAAACTATGCAGTTGATAATGTTAGCGACCTTGGTTTCTCGATTGCTAATGCAAACAAAGATTTAGGCTACTTCCTACAAATGGTAGAAGACCTAGGTACTGAATCAAAAATCGCTGAAGGTTCATCAGCTAACCTACAAGCAGCGTTTGACGCTGGTATGGGTCAAGGTAACGTTCCTGAAATTTTTGATTACTTCAAAAAGTTAGAAAAGTAATACTTCTCGACCTTATTGAGCGCTTTGAGCTTTAACTTAAAGCGCTTTAACACACATGACACCAATTGACTAAAGTCTTTGTGCAATGTCAGCTTTTTTTAATTCTGATGAAGCACTACTTTCAGTCACAACGAAAAAGAGTTAACTATGCGTTTGATTAATACAATAAAGCTTAGTCTAGTTCTCATCGGTTGCATATCCACACAAGTAGCGGCCAAAGATTATTTTATAGAAAATAAACAAGCTTTTAATGATATCGCAGCTAATCTAGTTGCTGGCGACAAAGTAGTACTTAAAAATGGTACTTGGTCTGACTTCGAAATTTTACTTGAAGGCCAAGGTACAAAAAACTCTCCTATTATATTAACCGCTGAAACTAACGGAAAAGTAATTCTATCAGGTCAATCTAATCTAAGACTTGCAGGTAAATACCTTGAAGCTTCTGGTTTAGTATTTAAAGACGGCTACACACCGAGCTCAGCTGTAATAGAATTTCGTAAAAATAAAAATGAATTAGCCTACAATTCACGAGTTACTCAAACAGTAATCGATAATTACAGTAATCCAGACAAGCGAGAGTCTGATTATTGGGTTGCCTTATATGGACAACATAACCGCTTTGATCATAGTCATTTAGTTGGCAAACGCAATAAAGGTGTGACAGTTGCTGTTCGTTTAAACACCAAAGCAAGCCAGGAAAACTATCATCGTATAGATAACAACTATTTTGGCTACCGTCCAACTTTTGGTTCTAACGGTGGTGAAACCCTGCGTATTGGCACAAGCCATTACTCACTAACTGATTCGCATACATTGGTTGAAAATAATTACTTTGAACGTACCAATGGTGAAGTAGAAATTGTTTCGGTTAAGTCAGGTAAAAACATCCTTCGTAATAACGTATTTTATGAAGCGCGCGGTACATTAACGCTGCGCCATGGTAACGGCAATCTTATAGAAGAAAATATCTTCATTGGTAATGGTGTTGATCACACAGGTGGTATCCGCGTTATCAATAAAGATCAAATTGTAAGAAATAACTACCTACAAGGCCTAACAGGCTATCGTTTTGGCAGTGGTTTTACTGTAATGAACGGCGTACCAAATTCATCTATTAATCGTTATCACCAAGTAGAAAATGCGACGATTGAAAACAACACATTTATAAATGTGCGTCATATTCAACTTGCTGCAGGTAGCGATGCTGAGCGTAGCGCAGCCCCAAAAAATAGCGTAATGAAAAACAACTTAATCATAAACCAAGATGGTGAACAGCCATTTACAACATTCGACGATGTAAGTGGGTTAGTATTAAGTAACAACATTGCAGATACAAAAGTGCTTTCTGAGCTAACGTACGGTGTAAAAAAAGAAAAAATCACGCTTGAAAAAGCAAGTAATGGTCTACTTTACCCAACCTCTAAAAGTTTAAATGTAGGTGCAAAGCGCGATTTAAAAGTACTTAAAAAAGAAGATACCGGTGTTAGTTGGTATGCAAAAGTACCTGCTTTAGTTGATTTTGATTCTGGTAAGACACATTCTGTTAAAGCTGATGTAAGTGCATTACTAGATGCTATTGATAATGCAGAGTCGGGCGATGTTCTAGAACTAGCGCCTGGTCAGTATGATGTGTCTAAACTGGTTAAAATTGATAAAACGTTGACAATTAAAGCAAAGCAGAACGCAAAGTCTAAACTTACTTTTCAACGCTCTACTTTGTTTGAAATACATGATGGCGGCAGCTTAAAACTAGATGGCTTATCAATTTCAGGTGAAAACGCGCCAGATGCAATAGGTAACAGCATTGTTCGTACGCAAAAATGGGGTATGGTTGATAATTACCGCTTTGTAATGACCAACTCACAGTTAAATGCTTTAGATATTAATCATTCATTCCATTTCTTTATCACCGGTAAAGGTGCAATGGCTGACGAAATTATTGTTACAGGTAATACCTTTAATACAGTAACAGGTGACATTTTACGTCTAAATACTGAAATTGAAGACTTAGGTGTTTATAACGCGGAATACGTCATTGTAAATAATAATACATTTAATAATGTAGAAGGCGGTGTACTTAAGCTTTACCGTGGTGGCACTGATGAAAGTACATTTGGTCCTCATTTTGAAATGACAAATAACACACTTAATAACGTTGGCCTTGGTAAGCGTAATAAAGAGCAAGCGAGCATTTATGTTCACGGTGTTCAGGTTACTAATATTAAAGATAATAAATTTGTTAAATCTGCTCCTATTGTTGTAGAGCACACAGTAGGCGAGCCTAAAACTGAAATCTCAGGCAATACATTTGATGCAACTAAAGCACCAAGCGTTAAAGAGTTAAGAGTTAAAGGCCCACACACGGCAGTATTAAAAAATAACAACATTTTAAATAAGGCAGGGTAAATACTATGTACTTATTAAAATGCCAAACACGTTTTAAAATAGCTGCTGTAGTTGCAATTACATTACTTACATCATTGGGGGCGCATGCAGCGCACCCAAACTTAGTGATTACTACTGATGATGTTAAGCAAATGCGCCAAGCAATTAGTAGCAACGGTAGCACAAAGTTTGCTACTGCGTTTGAATCGCTAAAAGCGCAAGTAGATGAACAAATTGCACAGCCTATCACTGTACCAGTTCCAAAAGATGGCGGTGGTGGTTATACACATGAGCGCCATAAGAAAAATTATCAACTTATGTACAACGCGGGCATTATTTATCAATTAAGCCAAGATGATAAATACGCAAACTATGTACGTGATATGTTGCTTGAGTATGCAAAATTATACCCAACGCTTGGTCTGCATCCAAAACGTAAAATGGACTCGCAAAATCCAGGTAAGTTTTTTTGGCAAAGCCTAAATGAAGCAATGTGGCTTGTGTACACAATACAAGCTTATGATCTAATTCATGACTCGTTAAATGCCGATAATATTAAAACAATCGAGAATGACTTACTCCGTCCTGTTTCGTTGTTCACATCTGTAGGCCAACCGTCTACATTTAATAAAGTACATAACCATGGAACATGGGCAACAGCGGGTGTTGGCATGGCAGGGTATGTATTAGGCGAACCTGAGTGGGTAGAAAAATCATTATACGATTTAGAAAAGTCGGGTAAGGGTGGCTTTATTAAGCAGCTAGAGATGCTGTTTTCACCACAAGGTTACTATAACGAAGGTCCTTACTATCAACGCTTTGCACTATTACCATTTGTAACGTTTGCTAAAGCGATTGAAAACAACGAACCACAACGAAAAATCTTTGAATATCGCGATGGCATATTATTAAAAGCGATTGATACGACGATTCAACTTAGCTACAACGGTTTGTTCTTCCCAATTAACGATGCAATAAAAAGTAAAGGCATCGATACCATTGAGTTAGTAAATGGGGTAACGGCAGCGTATGGCTTAACCAACGATGCAGGTTATTTAGATATTGCTAAGCAACAAGACCAAATAATTCTCTCTGGTGATGGGCTAAAAGTAGCTCAAGCACTTGATAACAACATGGCAAAACCTTATTCGTTTAAATCTGTTGCCTTCGGTGATGGTAATGACGGTAAACAAGGTGCTTTAGTTGTAATGAGAACGCAGGTAGGTGGCGATCAAGCGCTACTGTTTAAACCTGCTGCACAAGGTTTGGGCCATGGTCATTTTGATAAATTAACATGGCAGTTTTACGACCACGGAAATGAAATTGTATCTGATTATGGCGCAGCACGTTTTTTAAATGTAGAAGCTAAATACGGCGGTCGTTATTTACCTGAAAACGAAACTTACGCAAAACACACTGTTGCGCACAATACGGTAGTGGTTGACGAAACAACGCATTTTAATGCAAATGTTGAAGTAGGAAATAGTAATTACCCTACACTTAACTTTTTCGAAACAAATGAATACGGCACGGTTTCAAGCGGCGAAATAAGCACAGCTTATAAAGGCGTAGATCTTGAGCGTACGCTTGCACTTATTAACTTACCTGAACTACAAAGCACAGTTGCACTTGATATATTTGATGTTGCTGCAAATAAAGCGCATCAGCTTGACCTGCCTTTGCATTATAAAGGTCAGCTTATCGATACCAGCTTTGAGTTAAAAGCAAATGCAGCACAGCTGTCTGCGCTAGGTACTAAAAATGGCTACCAACATTTATGGCTTAAAGCTCAAGCGCAACCTCAAAGTGGTTTAGCTAAAGTAACGTGGCTAAACGAAAATGGTCGTTTTTATACGCAAACGAGCTTGGTAAAAGGTGATGAGTCTTTCTTGTTTACTCAAATAGGCGCAAATGACCCTCACTTTAATTTACGCAACGAAAATGGTTTTATTCGTCGTGTTGAGGGGCAAAAGCAACATAAGTTTATATCTGTATTAGAGCCACATGGTGAGTACAACCCAAGTAAAGAATATACCCTAGAAGCTGTTAGTCGAGTTACAAAGCTTGAATATAGTCAGCAGGGCGATTTAACACTTGTTGAACTTGATATTAAAGGCAACTCATATTTAGTGGCAATTAATAAAGCACAAACATCAGCTAAAAACACATTCAATTATCAAAATAAAGAGTTCACTTTAAATGGCCGATTAGGCGTTTATATGATGAACAATAATCAGGAGTAAATAGGATGCAAAAGCAAAGCGCAAACTTTTCATTTGGTAACGAGACCGAAATAGAAGACTTAGGAAATGGTCTAAAACGTCAAATGCTAGGTTATAACGAAGAGCTAATGGCTGTTAAAATTTGGTTTGAGAAAGGGGCTATTGGTTATAACCATGCTCACAGACATTCTCAAGTAACGTATGTTGTTGAAGGTGAGTTTCACTTTAACATTGATGGCGTAACTAAAATCTTAAAACCGGGTGATAGCTGCTTAATCCCACCATTTGCTGATCATGGAGCTACCTGCCCAACAGGCGGAATCCTGATTGATACTTTTAGCCCAGCGCGTGAAGACTTTCTTGAGGATTAATTATGCAACTTAAAGGCTTACGTTGGTGGGTTATAGCGCTAATAGCGCTAGCTACCATTATTAACTATATCGACCGCCAAGCACTTAGTGTGCTTTGGCCGGACATTGTTGAAGATTTATTTCCTGATGAATCAGCGCTAGAACGCAAACAAATATACGCTAATATTTCTATTGTGTTTGTATTTGCTTATGCATTTGGTCAGGCAATCTTTGGTAAAATATTTGACTGGGTGGGCACACGCTTCGGTTTTGTACTATCAATAGGTGTTTGGTCTATTGCAACCGTTGCGCATGCATTTGCACAAGGTGTACTTAGTCTTAGTATTTTTCGCGCAATCTTAGGTGTAGCAGAAGCCGGTAACTGGCCTGGTGCAGCTAAAGGTAACGCAGAATGGTTCCCTACTAAAGAACGTGCTTTAGCACAGGGTATTTTTAACTCTGGCGCCGCAATTGGTGGCATTATTGCTATTCCTTTAATTGCTTATTTAACTATCTACTTTAGCTGGCAAATGGTGTTTGTTTTTGTTGGTGCATTAGGTTTCCTTTGGTTAGTTCCATGGTTAATTTTAGTTAAAGCACCGCCTAGCTCACATCCTTGGCTTACTGCCGAAGAACGTGAATATATCTTAACGGGTCAAAGACGTGTTGATGACAACGGTGATGTAACTGGTGAAGACGAAGAGGAATATAACCCTACAACTGCTGAGTTACTTTCTCGTAAGCAAAGCTGGGGTGTAATCATTGCCTCTGCCGCAATTGACCCAATTTGGTGGTTATTTGTTTTTTGGATCCCTATTTACCTAAACGAAGTATACGGCATGGATGTTAAATCTATTGGTATATACGGTTGGGTACCTTATGTTGGCGCTATGTTTGGTGCTTGGTTTGGTGGCTTATTGGCACAAAACAGGCTTAAAGCAGGTTGGAATACAGATAAAACACGTAAGCTTACTATTACGCTGGGTTGTTTAATTATGTTACCAGCGCTACTTGCAATGGCAAATCCAGGCGGACCAACAACAGCGGTACTAATTATGGCTGTTATCTTATTTGGTTTTCAAACTGCAATTGGTAACGTGCAAACACTACCAAGTGATTTGTTAGGTAAAAAAGCAGTGGGTACATTATCAGGTTTTTCTGGTATGGCGGCAAAACTTGGTGCTGTAGGTCTTACATCGTTAGTACCTTTTCTTACTGCTGATGGTAACTACACACCAGCATTTGTAATTGGTGCTTCTTTAGCCATCATAGCAATGGCAGCTGTTTGGATTTTAATTCCAAAAATAGAACCTCTTAAAAAGCCTCAATAATCTAGATAATAACTGCTATGCCAACATATTTTGTATAAGTGCATAGCAGTTAACTACATAGGGTAACTTCCAAGATGAAAAATATTTACTTTATCGGTGAATGCATGGTCGAGCTTAGAGCTATGAGCGCGGCAACACTGCACCAATCATTTGCAGGCGATGTTTATAATTCTGCAGTGTATTTAAAACGTTGCTTCCCGCAGGTTACTACTTCGGTTGTTACGGCTTTAGGTCAAGATAATTTAAGTAAAAAAATGCTAGAACGCTTTGAAAGTGAAAAAATAAATACGCAACTTGTATTTGCTCACGACACCAAAGTACCTGGTATGTACTACATAGAAACTGATGAGCATGGTGAGCGTAGCTTTATTTATTGGCGCAATGATTCTGCAGCTAAAAAGGTTGTTGATTTTTTAGATGCTGATGCACTCGAGCAGCTTAGCCAAGGTGATATGTTTTTCTTTTCAGGGATTTCATTAGCAATAATTGAAGAAAGTGCACGTGAAGACTTTTGGAAAGTGGTAAAGGAGCTTAAAGATGCTGGGGTTAAAATCGTTTTTGATCCTAACTATAGAGCACGTTTGTGGAATAGTGTAGAGGAAACAAAAGAGCAATATCATTTAGCCTTTACGTTTGCAGATATTACCCTACCAGGCGTTGAAGATTTAACAACACTTTATGGCGTTCATAGCGTAGAAGCAGTTGTTGAATATTTAAAGCCTTACCAAATTGAAGAAATTGTTGTTAAAAATGGCCCTGAATCGGTAGTGACAAAAGAGGGCGATACGCTTCAAAGCCACACTATTGTACCGGTCAAAAACGTTGTAGATACAACATCAGCAGGCGATGCCTTTAACGGTGTTTACTTAGGTGCACGTTTATCTGATAAATCAATTTCAAGTGCCGTGCAACTTGCTGCAAAAGCGGCAGGGACTGTTATACAGCAACCAGGTGCTATTGCTCCAAAAGATATATTTCAGCTAGCAATGGCTGAAGCTGGCATGTGATACCAATTTTATTAAAAACATGATCACCTTAGCGTATTAAATAACTCACTAACTACGTTAAAAATTATTTATATAGAGCAACTATGTATCATAATTTTAGCCTTGTTATTGAGCTATTTTCTTGTCGCTATAATAGCTCAATAATTTAATGCAATTGGTATAACAAAATAATTAAACATTAAAGGCCGCTATACCTCGGCCGCATTACTTTTTATAAAGGAACAACGTTATGACTCGCTTTTCTGAACTTATGGCAGGACAAACACTGCTACCTATAATTCAAGCAGATACTCCAGAGCAAGGTGTTGAAATAGCGAAAGCTATGGCCAATGCTGGGCTTACTTTAGTTGAAGTAGTGCTAAGAACAGAGGCATCAATAGAGGCATTAAAAGCTATTAAAGCACAGGTGCCTGAGCTAAAAGTAGGTGCGGGAACAGTCATCAATACTGATATTTTGGAGCAAGCACTTGAAGCGGGTTCTGATTTTATTGTAACCCCAGCGGTGTCTCCTACGTTACTTGAAGCTCTTGCTAAATGTAATGTGCCGGTACTTCCTGGTGTATCAAACACCGGTGATATTTTAATGGCGCTTGAATATGGCTTTGAAGAGCAAAAATTATTCCCAGCATCGCTTGCCGGTGGCGCTCCTTTTGTGTCAGCTGTGTCGTCAGTATTTAGAGCAGTCAGCTTTTGTCCTACAGGTGGCGTTAGCGAAAGTAACAAAATGGACTATCTTTCTTTAAATAATGTATTCGCCGTTGGCGGTACTTGGATAGCGAAGAAAGAATGGGTTGAACAAGAAAATTGGCAAGCAATTACTGATTCTTGTATCCAGGCTTTAAAATAGAAAGGATTTCATAAATGAATTATTTAGCCCCAACAATACTACCAGGCGTAATCGTTGGCGACGAAGTAAGTGCTGTGTACGAGCATGCACGTACTAATCAATATGCGTTGCCAGCGGTAAATGTTGTTAGCACAACATCTATTAATGCGACGCTAGAAGCTGCTAAAAAGAAAAACTCGCCCGTTATTATTCAGCTTTCTAATGGTGGAGCACAATTTTTTTGTGGTAAAAGCTTATCTTTACCAGAGCAACAATCAGCTGTGCTTGGGGCGGTAAGTGCTGCAAGATATGTACATTCAGTGGCAGCACATTATGAAGTAGCAGTGATGCTTCACACTGATCACGCAGCTAAAAAGCTACTACCTTGGATTGATGGTTTGCTTGATGAAGGTGAAAGACACTTTGAACTGACTGGCAAACCATTGTTTAGCTCACATATGATTGATCTGTCAGAAGAGCCTTTAGAAGAAAATATCGAAATTTGTGAACGTTACTTAACGCGTATGGCAAAAATAGGTATGACGCTTGAAATTGAGCTTGGTTGCACGGGTGGCGAAGAAGACGGTGTTGATAACTCACACCTAGATAGTTCTGCTTTATATACTCAGCCTGAAGATGTTGCATTTGCTTACGAACGCTTAAGTCGTATTAGCCCTAACTTTATAATTGCAGCCTCTTTTGGCAATGTTCATGGTGTATATAAACCGGGTAACGTTGTTCTTACGCCAACTATTTTAAAAGATTCACAAGCTTACGTATCAGAAAAATTTAATCTACCAAGCAACTCAATTAACTTTGTTTTTCATGGTGGTAGTGGTTCTGAGTACAGTAAAATTGCAGAGTCTTTAACGTATGGCGTAGTGAAGATGAATATTGATACCGATACGCAGTGGGCGTGTTGGACAGGTATTTTAGATTACTACAAAGACAAGCAAGCATACCTACAAGGGCAAATTGGTAACCCTGACGGGGATGATAAGCCAAACAAGAAATACTATGACCCTCGTGTATGGTTGCGTCATTCAGAGCAAAGTATGGTTGCAAGGCTAGAGCAATGCTTTGACGATCTAAATTGTGTAAATAGGTATAGCGCATGAAAAGATTAAATACAGTATTGAAAGAAGACGGTGTAGATACCGCTCTTATTTTACTTATTCGCACAATTTTAGCGACCAGTAAAGAAATTGCTTTTCGAGTAAGCCAAGGTGAATTAGCCGGTGTTTTAGGGTCAACTTTGAATGAAAACGTTCAAGGTGAAGTTCAAAAAAAGCTTGATGTAATCGCAAACCAACTACTTAAAGACATCCTACTTGATGATAGCAGTGTACGATCTGTTGCATCAGAGGAAGAAGATCATGCGGTAGGTGGCCACCCTGAAGGTAAGTTTATTGTTGCTTTTGACCCGTTAGATGGCTCTTCTAATATTGATGTTAATGGGCAAATAGGCACTATATTTACTATTTACTTAGCCCGTGATGATGTTCCTTTTGACAGCGACGAGCAATTTAGTCAGCCCGGTGTAAATCAAGTATGTGCAGGCTATGTGTTATATGGCCCTTCATCATTACTTGTAATGAGTACTGGCGGTCCTACGCGTTGTTATACGTTAGACTCAACACATGGCGGTTACTTACTGACAAATAAGCAGTTAAGTGTGCCAGAACAAAGCCGTGAATTTGCCGTTAATATGGCTAACTACCGTTACTGGGACGAACCAACACAAGTGTATTTTGATAAATTGCTATACACCTGTGAAAGCTTTGAAAAAAGCTCAATGCGTTGGAATGCAGCGATGGTAGGCGACGTTCATCGTATTTTATGCCGAGGTGGGTTATTTTTGTATCCACAAGATAAACGCAGTGGTAACGATAACGGAAAAATAAGACTGCTTTATGAAGCAAACCCGTTAGCACTTTTAGTTGAAAACGCAGGTGGTAAAGCAACCTCTAGAGGAACGCGAATTTTAGATATTGCGCCAACTAGCTTGCACCAGCGTGTGCCTGTTGCTTTGGGTTCAAATGAGCCTGTAGAGTTTTATAATAACGCCATGTTATAAAACAGCACTCAAAAAAAGGGGTAAGAAAATTGCCCCTTGTTTTACCCTTAATTTTAATTCTCTTTGTAAATCATCCTCTTTATACAAACTCACTTCTTTTCTTATTGTCTTCAAATAAGAATACTTCACATATATTTAATAATATTACCTACTAAACCCTATATAAAACTAAGTTTTTACTATAACGCTATGTATCTTCAACGTTATTTTTCACAATTGAATTCAATTTTTAACCAACAATAAAAGCCCAAGGTTAACTTGGTGTTTATTTATTGTTGTTTAATTAGGTGGGGATAGTGGAAAAACTTATTTTATTGTGGTTATATTACCAAGTTGGTTAACAATTCATTTGCAATTCAAATGAATTTGGTAATAATTACATGATTTATTTGGTAACACACACAATAGATAACCAAATATTAAAACTATAAATTTGGAGAATAGAGCCACCATGAAATTCAAACATTTTGCGCTATGCGCTATTGCAGCAGCAATCGTTGGTTGTGACACAAACTCAAACAACAATGACAACAACTTGGGCTCTATTGCTCTTAGTGGAACTGTTACAAGCGGACAAACATTAACAGCTGAAGTTAGTGACCCTGATGGTATCTCAGGTGACGTGACTTACTACTGGTATGCAGATGGTGAGGCAATTGCTGGTGCAAATAGCGCTTCATTTACATTGACTGACGATCAGATAGGGTTACCAATTACAGTTCAAGGGCTTTATACCGATGATGGCGGTATTAATGAATCGCATATTACAGAACCAACCGCAGATGTTGCCGCAATCGCATTTCCTGCAAGTTTAACTATTACAGGTGACGCACTAGTTGGTTCGCAACTAACTGCTAATGTAGCTGACGACAATGGCTTTGATGGCGATACAGTAACTTATAAATGGTTTGCAGATGACGTAGAAATTGCTGATGAAGCACTTTCAACGCTCACGTTAACAGACGCACAGTTTGGTACAGTTATTACAGTTAGTGCATCTTTTGAAGATAGCCGTGGGTTTAACGAGTCTGTAACTTCAGCCGGTACAGAGGTTGTCGCACGAACAAACTCAGAAGGCGAAGTTACAATTAGCGGCACGCCAACTGTTGGAAATACTTTAACAGCAGAAATTAATGATACCGATGGGGCGACAGGAGATATCACTTATCAATGGCTTGCTGACGCACAAGCGATAGATGGCGCAATAGAGAGCACCTTTACAGTTGATGCATCACTTTTAGGTCAAAAGGTAAGTGTTCAGGTTGCTTATACAGATGATAATGGGTTTATCGAGGATAATACATCAGAGGAAACAATTGCTGTTTCTGCTGTTGCGGTTGACGAAGCCGGTAGCGTAGCCATTATGGGTGTAGTGCCTTATTTAACAAATGGCGAGTTAACCGCTGAGATAACTGATAACAACGGCGTTGAAGAGGCTAACGTTACTTATACTTGGTCTGCTGATGGCGTTGAAATAGCTGGGAGCAATAGTAAAACATTTACGCCTTCTGATTACGCTGGCTCAATAATGTCAGTAAAAGCCACGTATACAGATAATGATGGCTTTGCGAGTGAGGTTACAAACTCACTTGATACATTGGTTTACACACAATTAGTTAGTAACCCTGAAGCACTCCTTGGTGCTATAAGTGGCGGTTTAGCTGACGGTGATGTTATTGGTTTAAACACGGGGGTTTATGCTGATATGGACGCAATTTTATTAACCAGTGCAGTAACGCTTCGCGCTGTAGAAGGTCAAACTCCTGTACTTAGTGGTGAAGTATGTGTGCATGTAGCTGCTGGAGTAGATGGCGCTGGGTTAACAGGGCTTACCTTTAAGAATATAGATACTAAAGCGGGTGCATTTTGTGAAACCGAAGAAGGTGCTGTTATTTACTCAGAAGGGGATAACTTTACTTTTTCGCAAAACACGATGGATGGAGAAGAAGCAACGCTAAACAACTCTACTTATCATTGGTTAATGCTAAAAGGTAAAGGCGCTTTAATCGAACGTAATACATTTTCTAATCGTAATTTTGCTGAAAATGGCTCCGTGATTAAAATGGCATCTGCAAGCTCGGATCACGTTATTGAATATAACTTGTTTAGTGGCACTAGTAGCAATCCAAACTTTGACAATTCTAGCTTACATTTAATTAATGTTGGCAGTACAACGGGTAGTGGTGCAGCTGATAACGCAAACTTTACTATTCAGTATAACCGCGTAGAAAACTTTGTAACGGGTCGTCGTTTAATGCGTGTACAAACTTCTGGGGCAACCATCAAAGGCAATACAATCGTAAATCCTAATGGTGGTATTTCACTAGAAGATGGTGGCTTCAACAGTGTTACAGATAACATTATTATTCGAACTACCGATATTGCAAGCTCTGATGATCGCCCAGCGGGTATATTAATCACACCACTTGGTCACACTGTGAGTAACAACTACATTGCAGGTATTCGTTCTGGCAATAAAGAAGCGGGCGGTATTGTATTTACGGCAAATCCATTTTCGCAAGCTGACGGCGGTGTGCCAAACTCGGGTAACCAAGCTGTACTTGATGCGGCTGGCGACTTTACACTAAATGTAACAAACAATACGGTTTTGAATTCACAGCAACCTATTGTATTTAGTACGGAAATAGGCCCTAAAGCACCAACAAGTGATTGTGATGAGTTAACCGCAGCGAATGCGCCGGTACTCTATGGGCTGACCAAAAATGCGTTTGTTATAAACTTTAATGGAAATTTAATTGCAAACGGTTTAGGTGATCAAACAGACGCAGATACAATAAGCAGCAGTGCTAAAACTCAAGGCCTATTTTACCCAAATACACTTGATAGTGACCATGCTTTTGAATATGACTGTGACTTAATTAATCATGATAGTTCGGTGCTAAGTAACAACTTTGGTTATATGGATAGTCGAGTATCAGGCGATGCAAGCGGTGACTGGGTTGAAATCAGAAAACTAAATGGTAATGGCGCATTCGATACTGATGGTGCAATTGACCAAGACCCAGCAACTAACGGTAAAGAAGTGCTTGAGTACGTTACAGCAGCAAGTACGTTATTAGAAACTGACCCTGCAGGCCTTCAGGCAGAGGCAGGTGCTAAAGGTCTTCATTATATTCAATCATCTGAAGTCGGTGTTGGATCTACATGGAAAATACAAAACGATTAAGTAACCAATTAATCAGTTAACTTTTAAAAGCCCCAAATTTGGGGCTTTTTTATTATTTATTAATAATCACCACACTTTTCTCAACCTACATAACTCATTTATCGACTAGTTTAGAGCTGTTTATATTCTAGTAAAAAACCTGGCTGACCTACTGGTAATGCCGTTAAGTTAAAATTGGTATACCTTATGGTAATATTAAAACGTCAAATTGGTTGATCATCGTGCTGGGTTTAAGTATATTAATGCCAAAGGTCACATAAAATATACATCAGCATAACAAGCTAACACACTAAAATCACACAACAACAACCAGCGGAGAATTCAAATGTCGTTGAAGTCACGAGATAACAATAATTCTACAACAGGGCAGTTTGCAATGCGCCCAGTTGCAAAATGGGTAAGAACAGCGGTCATCGCAGGTATGGCAAGTTCTTGCGTATTTACAGCAAGCGCACAGGAAGATCAGGGAAAAGCGACAGAAGTTGAAGAAGACGTTGAAATAATTAGTGTTACAGGTACACGTAGAACGATACAAGATCAAATAGCAATTAAACGTGAAGCAACAACGGTAGTTGATGGCCTGTCATCTGAAGATATTGGTGATTTACCAGCACTGTCTATCGGTGAAGCACTAGAATCAATTACAGGTGCTGCATCTCACCGTGAAAACGGTGGTGCTACAGAAATCACTATCCGTGGTCTTGGTCCATTTTTAAGTGCAACACACATTAATGGTCGTGAAGCGACTAATGGTAGTGGTGACCGCTCAGTTAACTTTTCGCAGTTCCCTTCTGAACTTGTAAAAAAAGTAGCGATATATAAAACGCAAGATGCGTCAATGATTGAAGGTGGTGTTGCAGGTGTTATTGCACTTGAAACTATAACTCCACTTGATTTTGGCAAACAACGTGTATCAGCTGAGGTTAAATTAAATTACAACCCTGATGAAGGTAATGTAGATAACTCGCTGCAAAGTGACGCGGGTTACCGTGGCACGTTTAGTTATGTTGATCAGTTTGAATTTGATAACGGCCAAGCCGTTGGTGTGTCTTTTGGTGTGCAGCGCCAAGAAATTAGTCAACCAGAGGCTGAATACAGAAGTTCTAGCCCATCAGGTTCTTCATTGTGGGCGTGTTTAAACGATCCGACTAATACCAATGAAGGTTTTTACCGTAGCAGCGCAGGCGACTGTGAAGACCAAGTTAATGGCAGTAGCAACCAAGGTTACGATACAGAAATCGATCCAGAAACAGGTAAAGCAGTAAGTGATGGGACTCCTTATGCTTGGACTGGCAGTAGCCGAAGCTTTCGTCAAAACGAGACATCTGATGAACGTGATGCAGTATTTTTTGCACTGCAATACCAACCGTCAGCTGATTGGGATATTAACTTTGATGCACAAATTTCAGATAGAACACAACAAGAAGCACGCCACGATTTAATCTTTTTACAAAAACGTGCAACACCAGGTGTAACCGGTCCAACACTTGTAACTAACGATGTAGGCGGTATTTTACATTGGGAAGGTGAAGAGCGTATTGAATCAGCGGGTGAGCAATTTTCTCGTGAAGAAAACTACCAAGGTTACGGCATAAATATAGAACATACAGTTACCGATAGATTAACTGTTGACTTAGATTTAGCGTATTCAAAAACTGAACGTGAAGAACTTCAAATATCTAACCGTGGTAGAACATCAGGTCGCAATTTCTTTTCTTGGGATATGGGCGATGAAATTCCTCATTTCACACTGACAGATTTTGACGTAACAGATATTTCAAACTTTACAGATAGCCTAAGAACACGACTTGACCGTGAAAATGTTCGTGAAAACGAAGTTATCTCAGCGCGACTAGATTTTGACTATGCGCTAGATGGCAACGTTTTTACAAGTATTCAAGGTGGTATTAGAACATCTGAAATGACCTTCCTACAGTATGGTGGTAGCCAAGGTAACGGTTCAAGAAACGAATTTACACTAGACTCTGGTACTGAAGCGCTTGACGTATTACAAGGTTGTCAAATCGATTTCCCTGAATCAGGCTTTTTATCGAGTGTATCTGATGGTGATATCGTAACAAATATTGATAGCGACGGTAACGTTGTAGCTAGCGGTACAGGTTCATCATGGGCTACATACGACAACGTATGTTTCTCACAAGCTGTAGCTGGTTCTAACGCTGATGGTGTGTTTGCTTACCCAGAAGTGGAATATGAAAATGCAGGTACAATTGATGTAACAGAAAAAACAACATCAGTGTACTTAATGGCTAACTACGATACTGAAATGTTTGGCAAATTCATTCGCGGTAACTTTGGTCTTCGTATTGTAGACACAGATGTAACTTCGATTGGTTTTAGAAATAGCTTTGATGTTGTAACAAGTGATACCGGTGTACTGTCTCTAGTTGAGTCTGATAACGGTTCACTGGATAAAATAAAAAGTGGTGGCGATTACACTAAGTATTTACCAAGCTTTAACCTAGTTATTGATTACAGCGAAGATATTTTATTCCGAGCAGGTATATACCGTGGTATGTCACGCGCAAATCCATCTAATTTAGGTTATAGCCGTACATTCCAAGAAGATACAGAAGGTACAGCAACATCAATCAGCGATTTATTAGTGGGTGTAAATGGCTCTGGTAACCCGGACACTCAACCACTTATGTCGTGGAACTACGACGCTGCGTTTGAATGGTACCCTAACGAAGATTCAATCTTAGCGTTAAGCTTATACTACAAACAGTTCAATGGTGGTTTTCAACAACAAACAGTAATTGAAGAGTTTACTGTTGCCGGTGAAACTGTTTCATTACCAATTACTAACTCTGTTACATCAGACGAGGACAGTGAAATACTAGGTCTTGAAGCTTCATTTTCTTACCGCTGGGATAATGGCATCGGTATGAAATTTGGTTACAACTATGCAGACACTGACTTTGAGTTCCAAGATAGCTTATACGGCGATACGTTTGTTACTGATGTAGACGGTAATACTACACAATTAACTGACGGTATTATTGAGTCGGCTTCAGTACCTGGTTTTTCAAAGCATGTATTTAGCAGCCAGCTGTACTACCAAATTGGTGGGTTTGATACTGCCGTTATTTACAAATATCGTAGTGAGTATTTCCAACCATATACTACAAATGGTACTCGACTTCGTTATGTTGATTCTGTAGGCGTATGGGAAATGCGCGCATCATACAAAATTGATGAGCACTTTAGAGTTAAAGCAGAAGCAATTAACTTGTTCAGCGCACCTAAATCACAAGATTTCTTTGTTGAAGGAAACTTAGGTGAAGTGAATGACTACGGCCCACGCTTATTCTTAGGTTTAAGCTACAAGCTGTAATAATAGTTAAACATTAAATCTCATTAAAAAGGCGGTTTTACCGCCTTTTTTTGATCCCTAAATTCTTCAATTTTATATTTTCAATAACGCTAATAAATAGTACTCAACACAGTTCGCTTTCTAATAACGCTTCTTGACTGAAAAAAAATTGGTTAACCAATAATGCCATTTATTAAGTGCGTACAACATCATCGGTTTCTCTTGCCTAAATTATTTCATTTTTAAAACACTAACTCTTTTAACCCTTGTAATTGATAGCTCAATTTCTAATTAAATTTAAAATCAATAAATAACATGTACTTAAAATCTACTTTATGATTTTAATTTAAAGGTTAGGTAGGTTTTTCTATTTTGGTAATAACATATTGCATAATATTTGATCTAAATTCATTACCAAAAGGTTGACCTTTTTATGGTTGGGTGTAAATATAAAGTTAAGGGTTTGTAATAATTAGGGGCTTTTAATAAAAACAATAAAGTAGCTGGTTAAACATAGCATTTCACACACACAGGAAAAAAACTATGAGTCACAAGTTATCTAAAATTACACTGGCAGTTATATCGGCAACCGCACTTGGTATGTCTTTGTCTACACAGGCGCAAGAAGCTCCAAAAAAAGCTGTAGACGATCTTGAGGTTATTGAGGTTTCAGGCATTCGACAATCGCTTACAAATGCGCTTGCACAAAAGCGTTCAGCAGATAGCCTTGTTGAGATTATTGAGGCTGTCGATATTGGTAAGCTACCAGATCAAAACCTCGCAGAAGTACTTGAAAATGTAACGGGGATTCAAATTACCCGTGAAGCAGGGGTAGGTACGGGCGTTCAAATTCGTGGTACCAATGCTAATCGTACAGAAGTGAACGGCGTATCAACAGTTGGCTCTGGGTCTGGGCGAAGTGGCATTAGTTTTGAAGATGTATCAGCTGCAATCATCTCCGGTGTAGAAGTAATTAAGTCACCTGAAGCAAAAACAATCGAAGGCTCTGTGGGCGCAACAATAAACCTTAAAACAATTCGCCCGTTACAGTTAAATGAAACTCTAGGCTCAATTAGAGTTCAAGGTGAAGATAGTAGCTTATCAACAGATGGTGTTACTCCTAGGGTATCGGGTGCTTGGGGTGATAACTGGGAGCTTGATTCTGGCGGTAAGTTTGGTGTTGTATTTAGTGGTAGTTACAGTGAGCAAGACGTAACCGCATTTCGTCCTCGTGCTGATAGAGATAATTCGATAGCCGCTGATAGTGGTGCTGCAAGTGCACAATCGTTTGATTTTCTACCAGTACAATTTTTGATTCAAGATTACGATAATTACGAATACGAGACAAAAAACTTCGCAGGTACATTTGAATATGCACCAAACGATAATATGAAATTCTTTTTTGATGCAGTTGTTAACGATCAAGAGCGCCGCCAAGAAAGCTCAAGAGTACAAGCATCTGGCCTAAGTGATCTTAGAAATGTATCAATACCGAGTGAATTTGAAACAGTTAATTTTGGTTCTCTTGACGGACAAAACCTAGGCAGCATACAAGCGGCCGTAAGAGGCGTTATTCCGGTTGAAGACGGTGGTGGCGATCCTAATTTACGTTTTTCTAGTGATACTAATTCACGCATAACAAAAAGCAAAATATTTAGAATAGGGGGCGAATGGCAAGGCGATAGATTATTTGCAAGTGTTGAAGCCTCAACCTCTCGTTCTGATTCAACTACACCAAGCTTTAATACAACGCTTAATTTTATAAATCCAAATGTCGCTACTAATTCGTCAAATGAAAACGGGACTCCTTTTGAGTATGATCTTACAGGTGATGCACTTACATTTGGTATTGCAACGGGGGAGGCAAACGCACCAACAATGGCTCAATTACTCGACCCTGCAAATGTTGTTCTACGTGACGTAAACCAAGGGCAAGATGAGTCAGAAAATACAGAAGATGCGTTTCGTACAGATTTTACATATTACTTAGATGATGTAATAACGTCAGTCGATTTTGGTTACCGCTACAGTAAAACGAGCAGTATGTCGGATCAAGTTCGCTCTAACGTTGGTTTAAGAAATATGGCTGATAGCCCAACGGGTGATTTATTTGCACAATTATTAACAGCGGGCCCAGATAACTTTAATGATGGTGATGGGCGAGCACTTTATATTCGTGATTTCTTACTTATAAACCCAGAGCTTGCATCCTCTGATCCACAAGCTGTATTAGCAGCACTTAACCAAGCGATTGAAGCTAATAATGCAATAACAGGTTCTGATCGTGGTCCAATAAGTTCACCAACGTCTCAAGTAAATGCGTTTTTTGATATTGAAGAAGAAACACATGCCTTATATGCACAAGCTAATTTTGAGTATGGCATGTTTCGCGGTAACTTTGGCTTACGTTATTTAGAGACTGAAGTTACATCGCTAGGTAACTCTGTTACTCAAGATGGAAGTGGCAACGAACTGGTGACTCAAGTAACGTCAAAAGGTGATTACGATTTCTTTTTACCACGATTTAATTTAGCCGCGAATGTAAGTGAAGATGTGATTGTTCGTCTAGGTTGGTCAAAAGATATCAGACGCCCAGATTTTGATGACCTATCTACATCCGTTACGTTTGGCACCAGCCCTAATAGTGCAGTTTCAATAGGTAACTCAGGCTTAGAGCCAGAAGAAGTAACCTCTTTCGATATATCCACTGATTGGTATTTTGCACCCGCTGCTTTATTAAGTGTGGGGTACTTTCATAAAACACGTAGCGATTTGCACGTTACACAGCAAGTTGACCCATTTGAAGACCCAAGCACAGGCTTTCGCGATACAAATGGTCCTGAATGTGAAGGCGGCGGCATATTTAACCCAATTGCTGACATAAACGTATTTGGCCCAGATGCTGGTGTAGGGTTATGTGTACCAACACAAACTACTATTAATGATTCTGGCGAAACAACACAGCAAGGCATCGAGCTTGCAGCTCAATACGACTTATCAAATTTTGAAAAAGAGCTAGGCTGGGCATCAGGTTTTGGTGTTGTTGCTAACTACACCTATCAAGAATTTTCTGGTGGTGAATCATTTGACACCGCAACGAGTCGTGCAAATGCTGTTTTTGCATTAACAACCGGTAACCCGGATGCAGACATCAGTGCTAAGCAATCACTCATTGATCTGTCAGAAAACGCATATAACATCACATTTTACTATGAGAAATACGGTCTATCTGCTCGAGCGCGTTACACGTGGCGCGAAGGGTACCGTTCAACTGACTTTGGTAGCACTTCAAGCTTCCCATGGGGTTTCCCTGTTGTACAAGAAGACAGAGGGCAGCTTAATGCCAGCATAAGTTATGATGTGAACGATCAGCTAAATATCGGTATTGAAGCCGTTAACTTAACTGAGTCAGAAGTTAGCCAGTCTTGTGTAAACGAAGGTGCTTTACTTTGTTTCCAAGGTATTACAGACCGCCGTATTACATTTGGCGCAAGCTATAGATTTTAAAGGTTATAGTTAAATCGAGTCTATAAGTGTGTGTATTTAAAGACGCTAAAAGCAAGCCACCTGGCTTGCTTTTTTTTAACTATAATTAGTTAACATTTACAAAAATAATTTATTCCACTTTGTATTTTACTTATCAATACCGTTACAGCGGCAATGTCTTGCGACACTGCCACCAGTAATTATACCAACCTGCATAAATCTTTGATCAATTTAACGAATTAAATTGCACTATAACGTCGTTAAAAATTTTTTATTTAGAACAACTAGATACAAAAATTTTTGCCTAGTTCTAGCGTAATTTTC